>CAJXLZ010000041.1 GCA_913056505.1 uncultured Desulfurellaceae bacterium | reverse complement strand
TTTTTTGAGAAAGAAAAAGGGGTCGTGTCTTAACATTTGACATTTCTTTTATTCCCTTTCAAATATTTCCGTTACTTCTCTTGCTATCTTCAGAGCAATTTTATTCTTTTTTAGCTCATTTTCAAACCTTTTAGCTGCCTGAGATGGAAAAGTTCAACCACATGGTTGGACAAAATTAAGGATAGAGGGATTAAAAAATAATGAGTGAACATAGCACTGTTAGGCTAAAGGCAATAATCCCAGGATTTGAAGAAATGAGATATGGTCTTATTATAAGGCTATAGAAAAAGGAAGAATAATGTATGGAGACATAGCGAATAACAACTTAAAAAACAAGGCTTTTTGCATAATTTTAGGAGGAAACCGGTTTTCAAACAAGCAACTTATTTTCCAATGCTTTCTCAAATTCTTTTTGCAACTTCTTATTGTAAAATGGTAATCCTGCCAGTTTAAAATGTTTATTTTCCCACTTTAAGTCGATATCTGCTTCATTTTCTATCTCAAGTAGAAATTTTTGTTTCCATCCTTCTTTAGAATTTTCAAATCTTCCATTTTTATCCTTAAATTGATCTCCTTTTGGTTCAATGAAAATCTGATAAATACTAATAACCTTATTCCTTTTCTTCAACATCATCACAAAGTCCGGCTCAAATGTTCTGCCTTCATCAAAATCAAAAAATGATTCTTTAATGGAGTTAAAAGTTTCGTAGAGCATATTATTTAATTAATTGGAATTGGCAAAAAATCTTCCTTATCAAGCGCTTCTATAATTCCTCGCAGTAAATAGTTGTTTTCAAACATAAGCACATATCTCCTACTTTCTTGTTCGTCTGCTTTCAACATTTTCTTGTTTTTTAATCTTCTAATCATTCTGGAGATTTCAGCGGGCAGTTTATCTGGAAAAATAGATTTTATATCCGATGCTCTAATAACCTGCTTTTTAACTGCTAATAGTAAAATTTTATATTCTTTTTCAGTAATGTATTTTCTTTCCAAAGCAAATTTCAAGGCTGGTAATAAAATTTTCCTTTCTAAATACTTATAATCAAGCAACTTATCAATCTTATTGATTTCGTTTTTTAAGCCTTTAAGTACATACTCACACCATATCAATATATCTCTATCAGTTCCATTATCTGCTACTGATAAGTAATGATAATATTTTTTCCTATCACTACAAAAAACAGCTGTTGGATTAATAATTCTTCCTCTATCTACTCTAAATCCATATAGAATGAGCATAGCATAAGTTAATAGCCGCACCACCCTTCCATTGCCATTATCAAAAGGATGTATCCAAACAAATCTATGATGAGCAATGGCTGTTTTTAATAGGTTATATTGAGGAGGGTCGTTTTTGTTAATAAAACGGAACAACTCCTCCATATATGATTCTACCTGAGTAAAATCAGGTGGTATAAATTTTGTGCCACCAATACTGACATTATTTTTTCGGTACTCTCCAGGATTTCTGCTTCCTTCTCCTTTTGGTGGGAGAGAAAGGTCCTTTGTTATTATCTTATGTATCTCGCTTAAAAAGGCACGGTCTATTTTCCGATAGTTAATATTTTCTTCAATAAAATCAAGTGCTCTTTCGTTATTTTCAATTTCTAAAAATCTTTCGTCCTTTGATTTACTGCCTTCAATTTTTCTTTCAATATAATCTGCTAAAGTAGTCCGATTACCTTCAATCCGTGCCGAGCCAATACTTTCTAAAAGATGAAAAATATTTTTTAACTGGAAAAATATGGTAGGATCGGTTGTGCCTACCAAGGGTTTTCTGCGCAAATAATCAAGCTCTAAAATGAGCGTATTAAGACTTGACCCAAAAGGAGGATCAACTAAACGCAAATCAATATGTCTAAAATTTGCAACCATAATTTTCAACATTTAACATATTATTAAAAAAACTCTCTTGTTTACAATGCATTATCACGATATTATAATATAAAACATTTAACATATTGTCAATGAGTTATTTAACATTTTCACGGTAAACTTCAACCACATAGTTGGACAAAATTAAGGATAGAGAGATTAAAAATTAAGATTAGCTTGTTGCATCCATACTCAAATTTTTGTAAAAAAATAAAAGATATGTTATGTGTTAGCAGGTATGTATATAATCATATCCGGCATAGCTAATAATCTTTTTTCAAAAACTTCCGGATCTTAATATTGGAAAAATACTAAAAAATGGGTAGAATATATAATATGGATCAAGTAGGGATACCATGTGAGATATACCGAGGCGGCACAAGCCGAGGGCTGTTTTTTTTAAAAGACGACTTGCCATATGAATTTGATCGTTTGCAAAAGATATTACCATATATAATGGGTACACCTGAAGCGGGGCAGATAGATGGATTGGGAAACGCCACATCACACGGCTCAAAGGCCGCATTAATCTCACGCAGCGCATCACCGAATGCGGATATAGATTATCATTTCATACAGGTAGATGTTAATAAACCCATTATAGATGATTCCGGCACATGCGGCAATTTGATAGCGGCCGCTGGATGTTTTGCAATTGATAAAGGTTTGGTCAAGCCGCAGGGTAGAGAAACGACGGTTAGAATCAGGAATACAAACAACAATTCATTTATTGATATAAGTTTAGAAACGGATGAGAACGCGTGTTTAACACAGGGAGAATATAAAATGCCCGGCATAACAAAAAGCGGTTCTCCTATAAAAATTATGATAAAAAACCCCGGCGGCGGTATATTGGGCGGTATCTTGCCACTTGGCGAAATAACTACTTATAAGAATTTTCAAATATCTCTTGTTGATGCCGTTAACCCTGTTGTTTTTCTCAATGCAGAAGAGTTCAATCTAAGTGGTGTCGAGGATATCGATACATTAAATAAGAAAAATATATTAGGTGAGTTAGAGGATATAAGAAGCGAAATGTCCTGCAGAGCACATCTTGCAGAGAATAAGGAAGAAGCAACAAATAAGTATCCTGCGATACCGAAAATTGCGCTTGTAGGCCAACCCAAGGATTTTAAAAATTCTCTCGGTAATCTTATAAAATCCGACGATTATGATATATCTATAAGGATGGTGTCGATGAATAGATGGCACAATACAGCCGCTGTTAGTGCGTTATATTGTCTATCAGCCGCAACGCGCCTAAAAAATACCATACCGAATAAAATATGTAAAAATAGTGAAAATCCCATCGTAAGGATAGCGCATCCCGAAGGTATTACCGAAATAGAGGTAAATGTGAAAAACGATAGCATAAATTATCTCGGAATGATAAGAACAGCACGCAGAATCGCATCTGGTGTGGTATATGTTCCGAAATATTTGGTGGATAATAAATGAGTGATTATTTGAGCAATATTCTGGTAAATTATGCGCAGGCAGTAAATTATTCAATGATTGATGATGGCGTAAAGAACGAGGTTAAAAGGAGGATTATAGATTCAATGGGATGTTTATTTGCAGGATTTTCAGATGATGCATCAAACATAACAAGAAATCTTGCATATCAATATCCGTTTGAAACATCCACGATTATAGGCACAAACTGTAAAACAATACCGCAATTTGCAACCATAGCAAATGGAACATCGATCAGAATATTGGATTATAGTGATACCTACTTAAGCCGCGAACCTTTGCACCCATCTGATGTTATTGCACCACTTATTGCCATGGCGCAGAAATATAACTCAGGGACAAAAAAACTAATTGGGGCAATAGCCGTTGCATATGAGACAGCTGTGTCATTATGTGACAGTGCACCATTAAAGGAAAATGGGTTTGATCATGTAAATTATATAGCGATAGCTACTGCAGCAGGATTGGTCAATATGCTAGAATTAGATAAAGAAAAGGCAAAACAAGCCCTATCGCTCTCAATAGTGCCTAATATTGCCCTAAGACAGACGCGATCAGGTGAACTATCTATGTGGAAGGGTGTTGCCGGATCGTATGCTGCAAGGGGATCCATAGACGCTGTGGAATTGGCAAAATGCGGAATGAAAGGTGCTTTTAAGCCGTTTGAGGGCAGTGTGGCCTTTTCCAATCAGTGCACGAATGGCCAACTGTTAAAAGTAGTAAAAGATGAGCATACATTTGATAGTATAGAAAAGCTTAATCCCCCGATGAAAATATTAAATACACACATTAAATATTGGCCTGTTGAATATATGATACAATCGGCACTGCAGGCGGCATTGGAGATAAAAAAAGAACATAGTTTTGACTTTGATGAAATAGAAAATGTGGATATTGAAACATTCAAACTATCATATGAGGTTGTGGCAAAAGATCCGGAAAAATTTTCTCCCAAAACCAAAGAAACGGCGGATCACTCACTGCCCTATGTTGTGGCAAGAGCGCTTAAAGATGGAAAGATTGACCTTGATTCATTTAAAGAGGATAAATTAAACGATGAGTCGCTGCGTCTGTTTCTTAAAAGCAGAGTAAAGATAAAAGAAAACCCAAAGTTGACATCAGGATATCCCGAAGGGAATCCTGAAATTGTAAAAGTAACATTAAAAAACGGGACGATTTTAAAAAAACATGTCATTTATCCCAAGGGACATGCCAAAAACACATTAACGGATAATGAGCTATCTGATAAATTTTCATTATGTGCCCATGCGCTCTTTAGCGAAAAGCGTATAAAGCGTATTCTAAATATGCTGTGGGAGATTGAAAATACAAATTTGGATAGTTTGTTAGAAAATTTAGCTATTTAAAAAAAGGGGTTAAATATGTCGTGGCTTGTTAATGATTTTTCCAAAACACCCGGCAATATGTTGAAAAAATTATTGGATAAAGAAGATATTTTGATAATGCCCGGTGCCCATGCACCGCTTTATGCAATTTTGGCAAAAAACGCCGGTTTTAAATCTGTATATCTATCCGGAGGTGCATTCAGTGCACTTTTGGGTTTGCCTGATATCGGTCTGTTTACACTAACAGAGCTCACCGATTGGGCAAGAAAGATATACAGGGCCTCGGGTTTGCCTATGCTTGTGGATGTAGATACGGGATTCGGTTCGGAGTTTAACGTTGCAAGAACTGTTCAGGATATGGAAAATGCTCATGCTGCGGCTATACAGATAGAAGATCAAATTATGCCCAAGCGGTGCGGACATTTGGATGGCAAGGAACTGATATCAAAGGATGATATGGTATTAAAGATAAGGGCGGCGAAAAGCGTGAGAAAGGATCTGTTGATATGCGCAAGAACTGATGCCAATACCGTTTACGGATTAGATGACGCAATTGATAGGGCTAACAGTTATGTTGCTGCCGGAGCGGATATAATATTTCCGGAAGCCTTAAAAACAGAGTATGAATTTAAAACATTTGCCAAATCGGTTGATGCACCGCTTTTGGCTAACATGACGGAATTTGGCAAGACACCTTATTATAGCGTTGATCAATTTAAAAATTGGGGATATAAAATTGTTATATTTCCTGTAACCTCCTTAAGAATTTCCGCACATGCAGTTGAGGAATTATATGCAGAACTTATAACAAAGGGCACGCAGAAAGATATTATAGATAGAATGCAAAAGAGGAAAGATCTGTATAAAACCATAGAATATGATAAATATGAAACACTGATTTAAAAAATGACAGGATGGTGATAGCAAAGTATATACAATACAGGCAAAAAGCAGCAATAGAAGCAAAACTATATTAATAAAAATTCCTATCCCGATAACAACAGTATATTTAAGTGGTAATGCGCATCAGGTAGATTTGGGCGGTGTAGAGGTGCCGCTTTTAGCAGCAAGTATTGTATGCAACAATTATTTGCTTGAATTTGATATAGTAAACCGATTTATAACAAAAAAATTATCTATGATCCCACGATCGGCATCATAGATACGGAAGTGGCAAGTGTATAAAGTATGAAAAAAGTAATTTTAATAGATGTTGACAATACATTATATCCAAGAAGCGAGGGCGTATTTGATATCATAGACGCAAAGATACATAAATATATAAAAGAACTGCTCAATCTAAATGATGAGCAGATAGAAAAATTAAGGATATCTTATTTCTCGCGATATGGTAGCAGTCTTGCGGGATTGATTAAGGATTATAATGTAGATCCGGAGCATTTTCTAAGGTATGTGCATGATGTAGATATAAGATCCAAGCTCAAGCCTAACAAACAATTGAAAGAAAAATTGCGCACAATAGATGCCGTAAAGATAGCATTTACAAATGCACCCATAGAACATGCTCAAAAGGTTTTGGAATCGCTTGGCATAATTGATCAGTTTATTGAAATCTTTGATATATACAGGGCGCATTTTATAGGAAAGCCCAATATGTTGCCGTATAAAACGATTGTTAAACAGACAAAAGCTGATAAGTATGCTATGGTTGATGATCAGAAGGTTAATCTTTTAGCGGCGAAACAATTAAATATGTTTACTGTTTTGGTATCTGAGGAAAAGTTTAGTGAAGTTGATATGTGTATAGAAACCTTTAAAGATATTCCGAATGATATCATATAAGCAGTGCAATTTCTTTAACTACGCTTGCCGCAACAACATTAGATACACCTGTTGCATCATAGTGAGGGGATAGTTCAACCACATCTGCTCCGACTATATTAAGTGTTTTAAAATGCTTCAATAAGTCTATTAAATCTTTGTATGTAACGCCGCCCGGTTCTGGTCTTCCCGCTCCGGGAAATATAGATGGGTCTAGTACATCAAGGTCAACTGTTAAATATATATGTCTGCCATTTAAATTTTCTATTACACCATCTGATTTGGAGAAGTCAAACATACACATATTTTCTTTTCTTTTTGGAAGCATAAAATCCTCTGATAGGCAGCTTCTGATGCCCATTTGATACAAGCTATCAAATCCCACTATTTCAGCTGTGCGCCGCATAATAGTAGCGTGTGAAAATTTTTCGCCTCTGTGTGAGTCTATTAGATTGCTGTGAGCATCCAACTGAATAACAGCAAGGTCGCTAAATAATTTATGGTAGTTTTTTATTATAGGCAAACTTATCAAGTGTTCCCCGCCTATAGCCACGAGTTTTTTTCTTTTGCTTATTAATTTTTTTGTAAATGATTCTATTATGTTAAGCGCTAATTGTTTATCGCCAAATGGCAAGGGAATGTTACCCATATCGCAAATTTTCCTGTTTCTCAGATCTTTTTGTTGATATGGACTATAGGATTCTATTTGGTAAGACACACTGCGTATAGCATCGGGGGCAAAGCGGGAACCCGGCCTGAATGAGGATGTGCCATCGTATGGTACGCCGCAAATTATTATATCAGCCTTTTTAAAATCCGTATTAGCACAGTAAAAATTCACCTATTACCACCACAGAACAACACTTGCAAAGACTAAAAACAAAATTTACAACTACTGCTTGTATTGTTTCTATCTCAAAATTTCGATAATTTATGCCTATTTTATCATTTCTCTAAGTTGAAATTCCGCTTATTATCTCATTATTCGAAATCAAATTCTATTATTAAAACATAAAAATGTCAAAATATTTTATGCATATATTAGAAGAAAATAAACAATAAATTTATTGACAATGGGTGGTGTTGCATATAAACTTTATATGGTTTTGGGGCTGTAGCTCAGCTGGGATGAGCGCTTGGCTGGCAGCCAAGAGGTCAGGGGTTCGATCCCCCTCAGCTCCACCATTAATAAAATATAAGGATTTTCAAAATGAGTAATGACGTATTAGATTCCAAAATTAAAAACAAATTAAATAATTTGCAAGAAAAGGCAAAAGATGTGGACGTGAGTAAGCTAATCCAAAATGCCAAAAGGAAGATAAACAGCATAAAGGATAATCCATCTGAATATGTAGTGGAGATGGTAA
>CAJXLZ010000040.1 GCA_913056505.1 uncultured Desulfurellaceae bacterium | reverse complement strand
TCGGTTGCCGAAGTAGATGTTAAACCATCGCCGTTTTTTATACAGATAAGACTGCTTAAATGCGGGGTGCGTCCCATAAATAATGTTGTTGATATAACAAATTATGTTATGCTTGCTTTAGGACAACCGCTTCACGCATTTGATATTGGCAGGTTAAACGGAAACATAACGGTAAGAAGATCTAATAATGAGAAAATATTGGCACTTGATGCCAAAACATATGAATTAGATAACAATATGCTTGCCATATGCGATGATAAAGGTCCTATTGCTATAGCGGGCGTTATGGGTGGAGAAGATAGCAGTGTCATAGATTCTACTAAAATGGTTGCTTTGGAGGCTGCTTTTTTTGACAGAACAAGTATCAGGTTAACTGCTAAAAGATTAAAAATGCATACAGATGCCTCGCACAGATTTGAGCGCGGCGTTGATCCGAATTTATGCAGTAGAGCTTCTGAATATGCGCTTTCACTGTTGAGTAGATATGCTGATGCAAAGGTTTTTAAAAATTCTATTGATGAAAAAAGTCGCGAATTTGATAGGGCTAGTATTTCATGTAGCTATGATGGTATCAATAATCTATTGGGCTCATCATTCAGCAGCAAACAGATTATCAATGTTATGAATAACCTTGATTTTGACCCTGTTGAAATTAATGATAATTATTTTAGTGTAAAGATTCCGACATACCGTTTTGACATAGAGGGTGAAGCTGATATTGCAGAGGAGGTCGCAAGAATCATAGGCTATGATAGAATAGAACCCACAATGCCTGTTGTTTCTGTCTCGTTTAAAAGAGAACATAAATTTAAGGATGCGCATATAAGACTGAGCGGCGTTATGAGAGACTTGGGACTGTATGAAGCTGTCAACTATTCATTCACTTCCGATGATAAATTGAAGAATTTTGACGGTGATAGTGAATCATTTATCTACTTAAAGAATGTCTTAATAGAATATCAAAATGTTATGAGAACAACCTTGATGACGGGTTTGTTAGATAATTTGGAGCTGAACTTAAATAGAGGTGTAAAAAATGTTTCTCTATTCGAAATCGGCAGGGTTTTTAAAAAAATTAAGGGAGAAATAACCGAATCCGAACATCTTGGCGTGCTTTTATACGGCAGCAGCTCTGTGAATTGGTACGATAAAAATAGAGCTTATGATTTTTACGATGTAAAAGGCATATTTGAAGCAGCAGTAGCTTGTCTGAACTTTAACGCAGAATTTAAGAGGGCGAATCTCGATTTTATGCACCCAAAAAGGAGTGCGGATGTATATGTGCTGGGTGAGAATATTGGATATATAGGCGAGATTAATCCTAAAATATACGAGAATTACAATATTGAATTTACGAGCAGCAGGATATTGGTTGGAGAAATTGATTTAAGCAAATTGTTATCCCTTGAAAGCAGAAAAATATTTTATAGTAAATTGCCTGTTCTGCCCACAGTTACTAGGGACCTATCTATTGTTGTGGATAAGAAAACAGATGTTGTGCAGATAGAGAAGCTGATAAAGGAAGATGAGAATATATATAGGGTAGGTCTGTTTGATGTTTACGATAAACTGGATGATGAAAATAAGAAAAGTCTGACATTCAGGCTAATTTTGAGAAACGATGATAAAACGTTTACGGATCAAGATATAGATGCTATAGTTAATAGTGTGTTTAAAAAAATACAAGATGTATTTGATGCAAAGCTGAGGGGGTAATATGTCATATAAAGACACTTTGTTGTTGCCGAACACGGCATTTCCAATGAAGGCCAATTTGGCTAAAAAAGAGCCTGAAATGTTGGATAAATGGTATGCAAACGATATATATCATAAGATACTAATAGATAGAAAAGATAGAGATACATTTATTTTGCATGACGGACCCCCTTATGCAAATGGACACATTCATATGGGGCATGTTCTGAATAAGGTATTGAAGGATATTGTGATAAAATCAAAGACAATGATGGGATATAAATCGCCCTATGTTCCCGGATGGGACTGCCATGGACTTCCAATTGAACACAACGTGGAGAAGCAGATAGGAAGAGCTAAAAAAGATGCTATGAAAAAATCCGATTTAAGAAAGATATGCAGGAACTACGCCGAAGAATTCATAGACATTCAAAGGGATGAATTTAAACGTCTCGGCGTGTTTGGAGATTGGGATAATCCCTATCTTACTATGAATTATCAATACGAAGCGGATACATTAAGGGAACTTGCTAAATTTGTAGATAAAGGTCTTTTATATAAACAAAAAAAGCCTGTTTATTGGTGTCCATCATGCAAAACAGCCTTGGCTTTGGCAGAGGTTGAATATCAGGATGATAAAAATGATTCCATATATGTGAAATTTGATTTTATTTCCGATTTGTCGGATGTTGATAAGATTTTTTTGGGTAAGTCTGTTTCTGCTGTTATTTGGACCACAACACCATGGACTATCCCTGCAAACTTGGCGGTTTGTGTTAATCCCAATTTCGATTATGCATTTGTGCAGATAGGAGATAGGGAAATATATTTGGTGGCTAAGGATCTTGTCAATGCCTTAATGGAGAAATTTGGCATATCTAAGTATAACATTGTTAAAACGCTTAAAGGCAGTGAACTTGAGGGTTATATTTTAGCGCATCCGCTATATGATAGAGAGTCAAAAATTATATTGGGTGATCATGTTACATTGGATGCCGGTACGGGGTTGGTTCACACAGCACCCGGCCATGGTGAAGACGATTATGCTGTGGGTATGAAATATCATCTGCCGATATATTCGCCTGTTGACGATGATGGAAAATTTTTGCCTAATGTTGAAATGTTTGGCGGTATGTTTGTGTTTGATGCAAACGAAAAGGTAATACAGACCCTTCAAAGCAGAAATATGCTTGTAAAAAAGGAGACTATTACGCACTCCTATCCCCATTGCTGGCGCTGTAAAAATCCTATTATATTCAGGTCAACCGAACAGTGGTTTATATCAATAGACAAGAACGGTCTGCGTAATAAGGCTTTAGAAGAGATAGATAAGACAAAATGGATTCCGTCGTGGGGCAGGAACAGGATACATGCAATGATGGAGACGCGTCCGGATTGGTGTATTTCAAGGCAGCGTGCATGGGGTGTGCCGATAGCGCTGTTTAAATGTAAAAAATGCGGGCTTGTACAGTTTGATAAAAAATTGGTTGATGCTGTGGCGGATAAGGTAGAACAATATGGCTCAGATATATGGTTTGATAAAGAGCCTGAATTTTTCCTGCCAGAGGGATATACCTGTTCCTGCGGGTCTAATGAATTTGAAAAAGAAGAGGATATATTGGATGTATGGTTTGATTCCGGTGTTTCTCATGCTGCAGTTTTAGAAAAGAGAAGTGAACTAAAATGGCCTGCAGATATGTATTTGGAAGGTTCTGATCAGCACAGGGGTTGGTTTCATTCATCGCTTTTGGAATCTGTTGGCACAAGGGGAAGAGCGCCGTATAATTCTGTCTTAACCCATGGATTTGTTGTTGATTCCAAGGGAAGAAAGATGAGCAAATCAATAGGCAATGTTATAGCGCCTGAGAAAGTTATAAAAAAGTACGGAGCTGAGCTTTTGAGGTTGTGGGCAAGTGCCACAGATTATAAGGAAGATGTAAGACTATCCGAAGAGATAATGAAAAGACTTGTTGATAGTTACAGAAAGGTTAGAAATACAATAAGATTTTTACTGGGTAATTTGAACAGTTTTGATGTGTCAAAGAGCGTGAAATATAGTGATATGGAAGAAATAGACAGGTGGATACTTGCAGAGCTTGAGGTATTGAAGAGAAAAATGCGTAGTGCCTATGAAGAGTATGATTTTCATCTAATTTATCAAATCGTGACAAATTTTTGCATTACCGTATTATCATCGTTTTATCTTGATATATTGAAAGACAGACTCTATTGTGAAAGTATAGATTCCAAGAAAAGGTTGAGTGCACAAACAGCTATGTATGAAGTATTGAAAACTATTGTTTTCTATATGGCACCTATTCTTTCTTTCACGACGGAGGAAGCCTATTCTTATATGAATCAAAAAAAGGAATCTGTGCATATGGAGGAATTCCCCGAGCTGAAGCCGGAGTATGAGGATAAAGAACTTGTGAAAAAGTGGAATTTATTAAGAACGCTTAGAGCGTCCACAGATAAGGCGTTGGAAATTGCAAGAGGAGAGGGTATCATAGGCAATTCTTTAGAAGCGGATCTCTATGTGGAGCTTGGCAATAAATATAAATCCGCTTTAGGCAGCATACCAACAAATGAAGATTTGGCAGATATATGTATAGTGTCGCACCTATATTTTGGTAAGGTTGATAATCCTTCAAAGGAGTTCTACGATAAGGAAACGGGTATTTTAGTAGGCGTTGTAAAGGCATCCGGCAAAAGGTGCGAGCGATGCTGGAAGTTTGACGAAAGTGTAGGTGATAATAGAAAGAAAGAACATATTTGTAGGAGGTGTTATAATGTTCTCTATGGATAAAAAGAGGAATATATTATGGATCTTAGCTTAGATGAAGGTAAAATTCTTGTTGAATTGTCAAGAAAAGCTATAGAGTTTTATTTAAAAAACGGTAAGTCTATTTCTAAACCAAAAGAGTATCCTGCTGTATTTAACGAAAAAAGGGGCGTATTCGTAACACTTAATTCATATCCGGATAAACGCCTGAGGGGATGCATAGGCTATCCTTTGGCTTATGAGCCGTTGATAGATGCTGTTATGTCTTCGGCTTTATCTGCTGCAGTTTCGGATTCAAGATTTAATCCTGTAGAATATCAGGAATTGGATAATATTGTTGTTGAGGTAACGGTATTGTCGCCTATGAAGTTGCTTGAGAAGAAAATGGAATATGCAAGGCAAATTAAAGTAGGCAGGGATGGTCTGTTTGTTGTATGCGGTGCACACAGCGGGCTTTTGCTTCCTCAGGTGCCTGTGGAATGGAGATGGGATGAAGAGCAGTTTTTACATGAAGTGTGTATTAAAGCCGGTATGCACGAAGATTGCTATAAAAATATGAATTGTGATATGTATTCATTTACGGGTCAGATATTTGAAGAAACATCGCCTAACGGAGATGTTGTTTTAAAGAAAATATAGGGAGGTTACAAATGGAAGAGATAATTGAATCTTATAAGAGCGCATTAAGGGAAAAGATAAGCGAGATAAGAGAAGAGATTTCAAAAACAGAAAACATAAAACAAAAGATGGATAATTTAAGAGAGGAACTGTCGCAATGGGGAAGATCCAACTTAAACTCTATGTTTTTACAATTAAAATCTTATATTGAGGAACACAATCCGAAATTTATCGAAAATAACAAAGAAAAATGGGATGCTATACTTGACAAAGCTCAAGCTTTATCAGAATATGGACTGTATATTGCACCTCTTGATCTTTTGAGAACAGATGATAAAAAAATTCAGGCTACCTATGTTGGTATAGGAACTTTCTTCGCAGCCGCTCTGTTTTCAAAATTAATATTAAAAAAGATAAAAGTATTTCCTACTTTACTCACCTCTGCACTCGGAGGAGTTGGAGCGTATTATCTTCTTGGCAATAACGATGAAGAGGCTAAAAATCTTGCTGTAGAGTATGTGGAGGATGCCCATGATTGGATAAAAACAGCGTTCGAAAATATGTATAGGGCATTTCAAGAGGCTAAGTGAAAAAAGCTTATCTTTTGGTATTAACGGCATCTGCGCTTTTTCTCTTATATGCCTGTAGCAAATACAGGTATCCTAATTATGCTGGTACTTCTCACAAAACTGTACATAAGCCAAGGGAGCCCCGAAGCGTAGATGCTAAATTATATCAAGGGGTGGAATATTTAAAAAAACATCGTTGTAAAAGAGCGATAACATCATTTTCAAATATACGATCTGATTCTTTTTACAAATTTTATTGGATGTCTGTGGCAGAAGCGCAATGCAGGCAATATTCGTATGCTATAAAAAGACTTAAGAAAATTTCAAATGAAACGCAGGATAATATATGGAGCTCGCGTATTTATGCGTCTTTGGGATTTTTTCTGATGTTATCACATAAAAGCGGCGCCAAAGATTATCTCGATATATCCTTAGCTTATAATATGCATAATAGACTGGCATATATGCTCGAGTTTGGTAAGTATAGAAATTATAACCACTTATCTAAGCTTGAAAAAAGCAGGGCTAAGGATGAACTGTTTGATATTATATTATCATGGTATAAAAGATAATATAGTTTTGAATTGAATTGCACAAATTGTATTAAACAGTTTGACATTTTTAAACTTAGGGCAATAATATCCTGCGAAAATAAGGAGGATTAAGTTAATGGATATAAAGATTGAATTAAAACCTAAATCAGAAAGAAGAACAACGCCATTCAAACCAAGCGAACCGCTTCCGTTTGGAAAGTTGCGCACAGACCATATGTTTATGATGGATTATGAAAGCGGTCAATGGAATAATGCACGTATTGTTCCCTATTCCGATTTCCACATAGCGCCCGGTGCGATAAGTCTTCATTACGGTCAATCCATATTTGAAGGAGCAAAGGCTTTTCAGCATGATGACGGTGAAATTTATACATTCAGGATCGATAAAAATGCAAAAAGGATGAACCATTCTGCTGATATTTTATGTATTCCACAAATACCTGAAGAGATACAGATTGAAGCTATACATACATTAATAGATATAGACAGAAATTGGTTTCCACTGCAGGAAGATGCATCACTATATATAAGGCCATTCATCTTTGCCACACAAGATTCTTTGGGGGTTCATCCAAGCAATACATATACGTTTGCTGTAATCTTGTCTCCAAGCGGACCCTATTATGCCGAAGGTTTTACCAAAGCTATTAAGTTGCTTATTACTAAAAAATTTCACAGAGCTGCTCCCGGCGGAACGGGCAGTGCAAAAGCAGCGGGAAATTATGCCGCATCATTGAAAGCCGGTGAGTTCGCAGCTTCAAAATCAGCAAGCCAGGTGCTTTATCTGAGTGCTGACAATAGATATATTGAAGAAGCAGGTGCCATGAATCATTTCCATATAGACAAAAACGGCACGGTATATATTCCTGAGTTTACAGATACGGTTTTAAGGTCAATAACTTCTGAATCCGTTATCGAAATACAAGATAAATTAGGTGTCAAAGTTGTTCAGGGACGTTTTGCAATAGATGATTTTATTAAAGACATAAAAGAAAAACAAATTACAGAGGCAGGTGGTTTTGGTACAGCTGCTGTAATTTCACCTGTGGGAGAGTATGTATTTGAAGATGGGAGCTCAATAGTTGTAAATGACGGCGAAATAGGTGAGATAACAAGGCACATTTACGATTATTACACTAGCATTCAGAGGGGGAAAATAGAGGCACCCAAAGGCTGGAACAGGAAGGTTGAAAGAAAATATTGATAAAATGTGGAAAGCCCAACAAGTATAATATGGAAAATAGGTTTTTAATAGTAGTTTGAGGTGTTATGGAAAAAAATGGGAACAAGATAAATAGTGGATCTTTGAATTTTATTGAAAGTATTATTATAGAAGACTTAAAAAACGGTAAAATAGAAGATAAAGTTATCACACGTTTCCCTCCAGAACCCAATGGATATCTACATATAGGACATGCAAAGTCTATATGCTTGAACTTTGGACTTGCAGATAAGTTTAATGGGGAATGTCATTTAAGGTTTGATGATACTAATCCTTCGAAAGAGAATGAATTATATATTGAGTCGATAAAAGAAGATATAAAATGGTTAGGCTATCAATGGAATGATAAACCATATTACGCTTCAGATTATTTTGATAAACTTTATGAATTTGCAATTGAACTTATTAAAA
>CAJXLZ010000039.1 GCA_913056505.1 uncultured Desulfurellaceae bacterium | reverse complement strand
CAAGTAATGTCACCCCGTGCTTGACATGGGGGACGGAATGACAAGAGGGTAGTTTACTAATGACAATCAATTAAAGTATTCCTATCCACATCTTGAATATCCACAGTTTTTGCAAACCGCACATCCTTCAACTATTTCCAATGGCGCACCGCACTCTGGGCATTCATCTATTTGGATTGTTTTCTTTCTGTTCTTTAAGAAATGTTCCTTTAAAACTTGAGCTATGGCATCAGGAACAGATTTTATCAGTTTTCCGTTACTCCATATAGGTTGGGATCCGGTTATATTATCTAATGTGTTGACAATATTATCTACAGGAACACCATTCTGCAGTGCTATGGATATTAACCTCCCAATTGCTTCGGAAAGTGCAGACAGATCACCGCCGGATTTTCCGATATTGGCAAAAAGTTCTATGGGTTTATCATTTGCTATATTAACTGTCACATATAGATTTCCTTTGGATGTTTTTACTTTTTCAGTAATGCCTGTAAGTTCCTTGGGCCTAATAAAATGCTTAGGTGCTGTTTCCTCCTTTTTCGCAGTAACCAAAACCTGGACATTCCTGGAACCATCTCTATATATAGTTATGCCTTTCAAATTTTTACGGTATGCATATTCATAGGCATCCTTAACATTTTCAACAGTTGCAGAATTGGGCATATTAATTGTTTTGGATACGGCATTATCTGTAAATTCTTGAAATGCAGCCTGTATGTCAATATGAGATTGATATGAGATATCCATAGATGTAACAAAGATCTCCTTTATATCTTTGGGTATTTCATTAATGCCCTGCAAACTTCCCCTATTGTCTATAATTTTCTCTATTAAGGAGTCCGTATATATTTTTCTATTTTTTAAAACATTGAGCAATCTGTCATAAGTATATGGTAATTTCTTTCCATCTAACACCTGTTTATAGTAAGCGAGTGAGAATATAGGCTCTATTCCGCTTGATGCATCTGCTATCATAGAGATTGAGCCGGTTGGTGCGATGGTTGTAACAGTAGCATTACGCATAGGTACTTTTTCTTTTGCAAAGATACTATGTTTGTAATTAGGGAAATTGCCCCTTGATTTTGCAAGCTCGCTTGATTTATTGCGCGCAGTCTCTTCTATAAAGCCCATAACTTCCCTTGCTGTATCAACAGCTTTTTGTGAATCATACGGTATACCTAAATCAATAAGCATATCCGCAAATCCCATAACACCTAAGCCTATTTTTCTGTTAGCCTCCGTATTCTCTTTTATCTCTTTTAAGGGAAATTTATTCATATCAATAACATTGTCAAGAAAATGAACAGATAAGTTAACAACATCTTTTAGACTATCATAATCAATTGAGTTATTTTTTACAAATTTACCAAGATTAATAGAGCCAAGATTACATGATTCATAAGCAAGAAGCGGTTGTTCACCGCATGGGTTCGTAGCTTCTATTTCCCCAACTTCTTTATCCAGTGTGTGTGCTCTATTTATTCTGTCTATGAAAATTATGCCGGGTTCCCCGTTTTTCCATGCACCTTTTGCTATCTCATTCCATACGATTTTGGCATCAAGCCTACCTACAGAGCGATTATTCCTCGGATTTATAAGTTCATACTCTGTTCCATTTTCCAAAGCCTCTAAAAATTTATCCGTTACAGCTATAGATATGTTGAAATTGCTTATCTGCCCCTCGGACTCTTTACAGTGTATAAACTCCAGGATATCCGGATGGTCCACACGCAACATACCCATATTTGCGCCACGTCTTACACCACCCTGTTTAACAGCCTCCGTAGTGCAGTCAAAAACCTTCATAAAGGATACAGGACCGCTTGCAACGCCCATTGTTGAAAAAACCCTATCGTTTTTAGGCCTCAATCTTGAAAATGAGAATCCCGTGCCGCCACCCGATTTATGTATCAATGCAGTAGCTTTCACAGCATCAAAAATGCTCTCCATGCTATCATGCACAGGTAAAACAAAACATGCAGACAGTTGCCCCAATTTTCTTTTTGCATTAATAAGGGTTGGCGTATTGGGAAGAAATTTTAAAGAGCTGAGCATATCAAAAAACTGCTCTTCCAATTCTTTTATCTCGCTATCTTTAGCACCATAGTTTTTATCTGCCTGTGCTATAAAATTGGAAACACGCCTGAATAGATCTTCGGGTGTTTCCACCACCTTACCGGATTCATCCTTTTTTAAATACCTGCTTTTTAAAACAGTCAATGCATTTTGAGATAAAACCATAAATTCTCCCTTTTTAGCTTAATAGTATATCTTTTATTGTAAAAGAGTCATATCCGTTATTAATTTTCGCATTAAAAATAAACGAATATCTTCTATTTATATCAATAGTAACATCTTTATTGAAATACGCCATCCATATTCTATCGGTACCATCATCAACAAGCACTCTTGGATATTTGCCCATAATCATTTTGACATCTTTTATTGCGGCATCCTTAACTATAAAGTTGGGTTCTTGGTTGGCGGGGCCATAAGGTTCGAGTCTGGATAGTTCAAGTAAAAGATCTCTATTAAAACATCTAAGAGCTACCTCACAATCTACATTTTCTTTTTTTATGCGTTTCATTGTTCCATATGTATCTTTTGCTATTTCATTTATTTTTTTCTGAAAACTTTCTATATGCTTGTTTTTAATTGTTATTCCTACAGCCATTTTGTGACCGCCAAACCTCTCAAGCATGCTAGAGGATTTTTGCACCAAATCAAATAAATTAACACCTTCAACACTTCTGCCGCTGCCGATAGCCTGTTGTTGACCCTTGCTTATAATTATTACGGGTTTTGAGTATTTGTGAGATAATGAGCTTGCAGCTACACCTATAACGCCCCTGTGCCAATTTGTATTTGATGCTACAGCAATAAGGTCATCGTTGTTTACTATATGTTGTTCTATCTCATCTACTATTTCAGCCTGAAGTTTTTGTCTCTCTTTGTTGATTTCATTAAGGCGTAGAGCTATTTCTCTAATCTTATCCTCGTCATCTTCTAAAAACATATCAACGGCTATAGATGCATCATATAGCCTACCCGCAGCATTTATTCTTGGAGCAAGCATAAATCCTATATGGTGTGTATTCAACTTGTTATTTATGCCGGCAACATTTTTTAATTCCTCTATGGCAGGCCTATAGCTGTTTAATCCAAATTTCACATAAATTCTATTTTCATCAAGCAATGGAACAACATCCGCCAGCGTTCCAAGTGCTACCAGATCTAAATATTGTTTTAGGTTAGGCTCCTTGATATTCTTAAAATAGCCCCTTTTTCTCAATTTATATCTGAGAGCCATAATTAAATTAAATGCTACGCCAACCCCCGACAACTCCCTGAACGGAAATTTAGAATCTGCCCTTTTGGGATTGACAACAGCATAAGCATCAGGTAGTTCATCTTGCGGTTCATGATGGTCTGTCACAACAACATCGATACCTATCTGTTTGGCAAACTCTATTTCATCGATGCTTGTTATGCCGTTATCTACCGTAATAATAAGATCAATATTGTAATCTTTTGCAACCTTAATAGCATTCAAACCTAAGCCGTATCCGTCTGAACGTTTAGGTATGTAATAATGTGCATCAGCACCTATTTCTTTAAAAAAGCTTAACAACAAGCTTGTTGCTGTGACGCCATCTGCATCATAATCACCTGCAATCAGGATTGCCTTGTTGCTTTCTATAGAGGCGATAATTCTCAAGACGGCTATCTCCATATCTGAAAGCAGAAAAGGATTATGCATTTTAGATAAGGACGGAAAAAGAAAATTATGAGCAGCATCCTTGCTATCTATGTCTCTTGATGATAGGAGAATTTTTGTTAACTCATGCATTTTTATTCCGTATTCATACACGACACTATTTTTTTTGCATACATTATTTATGTGTATGCTCTTATATTCTCCCTGTATATTTTTTGCTTCAAAATCGTTAAGCATTTTTCGAGTTAAAAAAATCCATAATTATTTTTCTATGATCAAATACTATCTCTTCAGGTAAATGCTGTTTATCAAATAAACCAATATCTAAAGCATCATCACCTGCCTTTGGAAAGCCTTGAGACCTTGCCTTAAATACAGTTGTGATTGTATGAAATCTCGGATCTCTGCCCGGTTCTGAATATACGCCCAAAATTCCTTCCAATTGAACATCCAATGAGGTTTCCTCTTTTGCTTCGCGTATTGCGGCGTTTTCTGCCGATTCTTTGTAGTTTATAAAACCACCCGGTATTGCCCAGCCATAAGGTGGATTCTTACGCCTTATAAGCACTATCTTGTTATCGATGTTGATAATAATATCAACTGTCGGTATAGGATTTTTATATATTTTTACCGGGAATGAACATCTTGGACACAAAACGGCATCTTGTGTCTCACCGCTCAACTCACTTTCGGCTTTTTTTATCATAGATAAAACATTTGCAGTAGCAGTTCCGCCATAGCTTTTTCTTGAGTCGACAGCTTTTCTGTAGTGCAGTACATTAAGTACATCACTTTCAATAAGGTCTGAAAAATTTTTTACTTCCTCTATAGATAGCTCTTCTAAACGTTTTTTTTCTTTTTCAGCGTAGGCAACAATCTCGCCGCATATTTTGTGAGCTTCCCTAAAAGGCATGCCTTTTTTGGCGAGATAATCTGCCAAATCCGTTGCAGTTATAAACCCTTTTTTTAGTGCGTTTTCTAAAGATTCTTTGTTAGGTTTAATGCCGGGAATCAGACGTATAAGTAGATCCAATATGCTGTTTATGGTGTCAACAGAGTCAAAAATAGGCTCTTTGTCTTCCTGCATATCTCTGTCATAGGATAGAGGCAAAGATTTCATAAGCACAAGCAGAGAGGTCAAATTTCCGTAAATTCTTGCTGTTTTCCCCCTGATTAACTCCAGCGCATCCGGATTTTTCTTTTGAGGCATAATGCTCGAACCTGTACAAAATTCATCCGGTAAATCTATGAACTTAAATTCTGCCGTTGAGAATAGAATAAGTTCTTCAGAGAGTCTTGATGTGTGCATAGCAAATATGGCGGCATTATTTAGAAACTCTATCGCAAAATCGCGGTCTGAAACCGCATCTATAGAATTTTTGGATATGGAGGAAAATTTTAGCTGTTCTGCCACATAGCGTCTATCTATAGGAAAACTCGTACCGGCCAATGCGCAGCTTCCCAAAGGCATAACATCGATACGTTTAATATTGTCTAAGAATCTCTCTCTATCACGCTTAAATTTTTCGTAATATGCAAGGATATAATGAGAGAAAAGCACGGGTTGAGCATGCTGCATATGGGTAAACCCCGGCATAACAAACTCGATGTACTGCTTAGCAACATCAACTAACTTTTTGAGCAATATATCAATTTTGCCTATTATTTCTATAGACGCATCCCTTAAAAATAACCTTATATCCAGTGCCACCTGATCATTTCTGCTTCTTGCTGTATGCAATTTTCCGCCTGTTTTTCCTATACTTTCTATAAGCTTCCGTTCTATATTCATATGTATATCTTCATCTTCAACGGAAAATTCGAATGATCCCTCATCTATCATATGTTTTATCTTCAAAAGCCCATCTACGATTTTCTCAGATTCCTCTTCTTTTATTATGTTTTGTTTGGCAAGCATTTTTGCATGAGCTATGCTGCCTGCTATATCTTGTTTATAGAGCCTTTTATCATAGCTTATCGATTCGGAGAAATCCTCCATAACTCTATCCGTGCTCTTTAAAAATCGTCCGCCCCACAATTTTTTACTCATCTTCAACCCTTATAAGTAGCGTTTTATCTTTTACTATGCTCATTTTATCTATTATACTTAATGCTTCCTTAACATCCTTTTCATATGCATCATGGGTCATAACCATCAAAGGCACCCATTGGCTGTCTTTATTGGGTTGTATAACACTCTTTATACTGATATTTTTTTCGCCCAATACGCCTGATATTTTTGAAAGCATCCCCGCAGAATCTTTGACTGTAAATCTTAAATAGTAGCGCATTTTCAAATTATTAATATCAACAATCTCTTTTTTTGTCACATAATTAAATGGAAAGGACATTAGAGGGATACGCAGGTGCGATGAATGCTTTATATTCCTTGCTATATCCATAATATCAGAAACAACAGCACTTGCCGTAGGCAGACTGCCCGCACCTTTGCCTATATACACTGTGTCTTCCGCCATATCACAGCATACCTTAATCGCATTATAAGCACCGTCAATCTTTGCCAAAATATCTCCTTTTTTTATCATGGCTGGATGAACTCTTACATCAATTCCCTTATCGTTTGTATTCGCAATACCAAGCAGTTTTATTCGGTATCCAAGATCATCTGCAAATTTTATATCCATATATGTTATATCTCTTATGCCTTCGGTATAAACATCTTGTTCTTTTATATCTGTACCGAATGATATGGAAGATAAGATAGCCATTTTATGCGCTGAATCAATACCGTCAACATCAAAAGAGGGATCTTTTTCGGCAAAACCCTCATCCTGTGCTGTTTTTAACACCTCTTCAAACGGTTTTTCATCCTCTAACATCTTTGTCAGTATATAGTTGCACGTTCCATTTACTATGCCTCTTATGGAAAGGATGTTGTTTGCAGATAACGATTCTTTTATAGCCTTTATAATAGGAATGCCGCCTGCCACGCTCGCTTCATATCCTACATCAACCCTATTTGAAAATGCTTTTTGAAATATCTCAAAACCGTAATTTGCAAGCAGAGCCTTATTGGCAGTTACCACGCTTTTCTTTTTTTCAATACTTTCTAAAACAAAATCTTTTGCAAATTCTTCTCCGCCGATAAGCTCAACAGTTATATCAATGTCATCTTCTAACAGCTCTTTATAATCATCAACAATAAGTTTTTCTACTCTTTTCTTCACATCGCTTCTTATGCTGCGTGAATATATTTTTTTCAAATTAAGCTCAAACCCCAGTCTTTTGCTTATAATGTCAGCGTTTTCGGTTAGTATTTTAATAACACCCGAGCCAACAGTGCCTGCTCCTAACAAACCTATATTTATCCTTTTCATATTATACATCACCCCTTTTGCATAGTAGCGAATAGTAGTATACAAATTACAAAGTTTAAATTCAAACTTAATTTCCCCGTTGCCGCTTGTAAAAATAATGGTATCCGACAAGGGACTACGGAAACGCATAGATGAAATCAAACAGCAGATCATTGGTTAAAAAGTCAAGCAGAAATTTAACCCCATTCTGCATTTTTCACCTGAAAGTTACTTGACATAGGAAATAAATGGGATAAATAACTAGAATGGAAACAAAAGGTAATATTCCCGTCATACTGTGTTAGCTTGGGACGGCTTAAGAGATCAGGAGAATCTTGAGGTGTGAATATGAAAGACAATATAAAAATACAGATTATGGATAATGCTTTTGATGCTTTAGTAATGATAGACGAACATGGTAAGGTGATATCCTGGAATGCTTCAGCAGAGAGGATATTCGGATTCTCGGCTGAAGAAATCATGGGAAAGGATGTGCACAAAATCCTTATGCCCGAAGAGTATTTGCAAGATTTTGAAAGGGGTTTTGAACGCTTCAAGAAAACCGGTCTTGGTCCTGTAGTGGAAAAGACTCTGGAGCTTACTGCAAAGACCAAGTCAGGAGAAAAGATTCCCATAGAGATTTCTGTCTCTCCCATAAAAAAAGGGGAGGGTTATCTGGCGGTGGCGACCATTCGGGATATCAGTGAGAGGAAGGAAAGGGAGGAAAAGCTCCAAAATCAAGCACAAATGCTTTCCTGGCTCTATAATGAAGCAGCTCGGCTTAGCCAAGCCCTTGAGGTTGAGACCAGAGCAAGAGAAACGGTTCGTTCATGTGTCGAAGCCTTTGGGATAGCACTTGCGTGGTTAGGTTATGCGGAAGAAGACGGATCTGTAA
>CAJXLZ010000038.1 GCA_913056505.1 uncultured Desulfurellaceae bacterium | reverse complement strand
GTCCTTTTCTTCCTTTATTTTTTTTAGATACAATCTTTTACCTTGATAATTTTCTGACTCTTTCTGTTCCTCTGATCTTTTTTCTGTTTTTCATATCTGTATTTTCCATAATTCATTATTTTGCATACAATGGGCTTTGCGTTGGGAGCAACCATCACAAGATCTAATGATGCATCCTTGGCTTTATTCAGCGCGTAAGAAAAATCAACCACGCCAAGCTGCTTGCCATCCTCATCTATCAATCTAACCTTATCCGCCTTTATATATTCATTAATGGGCGGATTCTCTTTTTTCTTGAAAGTCCTAAAATTCCTCAAATACGGTTTTATATACCACCTCCTGCAATAGATTCCTCCTTTATGCTATTAATAAAATCACTCATATCGATATTTTTTAAATAACCCTTCTTTTTTCTTTTTCTAACAGATAACTTGCCGCTTTGAATTTCCTCATCTCCTAAGATGATAACATAAGGTATTTTTTCTTTTTCTGCAAATCTTATCTTCTTAGATACCGTTTCATTTCTTGTTTCTAATTCAGCCCTAATACCGATATCCTTCAATTTATTATAAATCTTCATTGCATAATTATTATGTTTGGAAGATACAGGCACAACACGCACCTGCACAGGTGCTATAAAAAGCGGAAAATCACCGGCATAATGCTCTATTAACACAGCTATAAAACGCTCTATGGATCCCAAAATTACCCTATGCACCATAACGGGCCTTTCTTCCTTCCCGTTCGCATCTGTATATGTTAGATCAAATCTTTCCGGCAATGTAAAATCGCACTGTATAGTGGCACACTGCCAGCTTCTGCCCAAGGCATCCTTTATCTTTACATCTATTTTAGGCCCATAAAATGCCCCGTCGCCCTCATTGATATCGTATTGTCTATTTGTATTTTCTAAAGCTTTTATCAAAGCATTGGTTGCAAGTTCCCACTGCTCGTCTGTCCCTATGGAATCCTCGGGTCTTGTTGAAATTTCCATAGAATAATCGAAGCCAAACAGTTTCATCATATCTTGAACAAAATCTAATACGCCTATTATCTCATCATTAAGCTGTTCCGGCATACAGAAAATATGAGCATCATCCTGAGTAAATTCACGCACCCTAAGTAAACCATGCAGAACGCCGCTTTTTTCATGTCTGTGCACAACACCCAGCTCAAAATATCTTTTCGGCAGCTCCCTATAGCTGCGTTTTGAAGATTTATACACCTCTATATGCCCCAAACAGTTCATTGGCTTTATGCCATAGCTTTGACCTTCAACCTCAGTAAAATACATATTTTCCTTATAATGATCAAAATGTCCGCTACGTTTCCACAGTTCAGTTCTTAAAATTTCCGGACCCTTAACAAATTCATATCCCCTTTTTATATGCTCATTCTTCTCAAAATCTTCAATCAAAGAACGTAGCATAGCACCTTTCGGATGCCATATTATAAGACCTGGACCAACCTCATCCTTTATACTGAACAGATCAAGCTCTCTACCAAGCTTCCTATGATCCCTTTTTTTGACTTCCTGAAGAAATGCCAAATAATCATCAAGAGCTTTCTTTGTTGCAAATGCAGTGCCGTATATTCTTTGAAGCATAGGCCTTTTCTCATCGCCCCTAAAATATGCACCAGCAACACTCAAGAGCTTAAAATATTTTAAATAAATAGTAGATGGGATATGCGGGCCTCGGCAGAGATCAGTAAAGTCACCCTGAGTATAAAAACTGACGTTATCTTCATCAATGTCATTTATTATTTCAACCTTATATTCATCACCCTTATTTCTAAAATAGTCTAAAGCCTCCTGTTTTGATAGCTCTCTTCTTTGAAAGGGGTAATTTGCACCGACTATCCTTTTCATCTCTTTTTCAATATTCTTCAAATCATCTTCATTAAGGCTTCTACCGATATCTATATCATAATAAAAACCATTTTCTATGGCAGGACCTATAGCGAATTTAGCATTCGGAAACAGATGCTGAACCGCCTGTGCCATTATATGTGACGCAGAGTGTCTTAATATCTCTATTCCCTCTTCATCTTCAACATTTATGAAATCAACATCCTCATCCTTATCAATTGTAGTATTTAAATCAACTAGATGTCCTGATATTCTTGCCGCAACAATATTTTTAAGTTTATTCTTCTTCACAATTTCTAATAAATTAGAACCACTTTTTACTTTCATTTTTCTCCTTTGAATGGTGGGCGGTACAGGGTTCGAACCTGTGGCCCCTTGCGCGTCAGGCAAGTGCTCTTCCACTGAGCTAACCGCCCATATCTTTAGGCTGATTTGTTATCATTTTATTGCAAAATTGTCAAGAATGAAAACGCTGGTAATAAACAACATAAAAACAACCTACCTAAAATGCTCTACACCTACCCTGTCGCAAAAACCGGATATAGGACATTTTGAGCAAAACGGCGATATAGGTCTGCAGATATTTTGTCCAAATGGGACAAGCAAATCATTGTATTCTATCCAATATTTTTTAGGAAGTATTCTCATTAATTCAAATTCTGTCTCCTTTGGATTCTTTGTTTTTACCAAGCCCAAACGATTTGATATTCTGTGGACATGGATATCCACGCATATTGCCGCTTTGTTGTATCCCTTAGACAGCACAAGATTTGCCGTTTTTCTGCCAACATTCGGGAGAGCCAACAACTCTTCTAATTTATCAGGCACCCTTGATGAGTATTTATCAATCAGTATTTTTGATATTTTTTTTAAATTTTTCGCCTTTGTTTTATAAAACCCCACAGGATAGATTAGTTTTTCTATCTCTTCTTCACTCAATAAAGACAATTTCTTCGGTGTGTCTGCTTGTTTAAATAAATTTAAGGACGCTTCTTTTGTTGTGTCATCTTTTGTTCTTAAACTTAAGAGCGTTGAGACCAATACCTTAAATGGGTCGTTATCTTTCGCTATCTGCGTAACAACAGGCTCAGTAAACGAAAGACAAGCCTCCCTTAATTTTACAATGAGCAGATCTATATCTTCTTCCGTCATAATTTAGGATTTACCTTTATCTTCGTATGCTTTTTAAGATCTGCTATAAATTTATCAAGTAGATCTTTCTGCTTGTCATACTTCAATAAAGACTTTATCTCCTTTTTTCTTTTCTCTAAATCTTTCTCATTAATTTTTTTATCTTTTATTTGATACAAATAAAAGTTGTTATCTTGATAGCATTTACCTACAAAACCTATATTTTTATCAAACACTGTTTTGGCAAATTTTTCGGAAAATTCACATGGCATAGTATAATCCGGTGAAAATTTTGAGAAATATTTTGTTGTATCCACTTTTAGCGATAATATGTTTGCAGTCTGTTTTATATCTTTATCTTTCAACAACATACTATATGCTTTTTCAAATACTTTTTTTGCCTCTTTTACAGATTGATCATTTACATAGGCTTTCTTCACATCTTCAATAACATCTTTAAAATGCGGTATATATGATTCTTTCTTTTCCAATACTTTATAAATTACATATCCGTTTTTGCATTGATCCGGACCAAGAAGGGTATTTGTTGATGAGAGCAAAGCATTCTTTATAATATTTGCAGTAAATGGCGGCTTAGGTTTTTTCATACTCATAAAGTTGCTTGTCCTTGACACTAAATTAAATGTCTTCAACGGTGCATCAAAATTCTTGCTGTTTCTCAGTTTAACAAATATCTTTTTCGCTTCTATAAATATTCTATCTTTTGCCTTCTGCATCTTTATAGCCTTAATTATATCCTCTTTCACATCCTTAAATGGTAGTGTGTGGGCAGGCTTTAATGCTTCCAATTTTGCTATGTGATAACCGAATTTTGTTTTAAATGGTACTGATATTTCGCCAACCTTCATTTTGCTTACTGCATTCCAAAACGGTGCAACTACCATCCTTTTTGTAACATACCCCAATTCTCCACCCGAAGTTTTTGATGGTCCTTGAGAATATTTTTGGGCCATTTCCGCAAAGTTTTTAGCTTTTTTCACCTCATCATAGATCTTTTCCGCACGCTCTTTAAACTGTTCGTCCGTCTCATTCTTTTTCTTTACAAGTAGTATGTGCGACACCTTTCTCTGCTCCGGAACAGCAAAATATGAGATATGCTTGTCGTAAAAAGATTTTGCCTCATCAACACTAACATTGATCTTTGATTCCATATAATCGTAGCTTATCAAAACATACTTAAACTTCAGTTTTGTAGGAATTCTGAACAGTTCTTTGTGCAAATTATAATATTTCTTCAGATCCTCTGTAGAATATTTAATTTTATTTTTAAAATCCGTAGGAGAGATCGATATATAGTCAACTTTTATCTTGGAAAAATTTCTATCGTAATATTTTTTTACATCATTTGCAGACACTACAATACCTTTATACAGCTTGCTCTTCAGTCTATCTATGTACAGATCGCTTTTTAACGATAGTTCATAATCTTTTGGATTTATATTATTAGCTTTTAATATAGCGAGATACTTCTCCTTGGAAAAATGACCATTATCATAAAAGACCTTTTTTTGCTCTATTGCATTGCTAACATCTTTATCGGTTACCTTTATACCCTCTCTTTTAGCTTCGTTTAAAAGCAGGATTCTATTTACAAGAAAATCAACTGTTTTTTGCTTTAAATCCAATTTTTTTATGTCATCTTCTGTTACATTATTTCCTTTAATTCTTTGTAACATTTGCGTATAGAATTCATACAGGTTGTTATAAGTTTTTGTATAGGTAGGCATATCAACCTTTGTTTTTCCAACCTCTATAGCGGTGTTGCTTCCCATTTTAAATGGTCCGGATACAAACAGATATGCGCCGCCTACAACAAAAGCCAACACGCCTATCCATAAAAATATAGAAAATCTTTTTAAATTATTTCTAAAAAATGCCAGCATAAAACACACTCCTTCATAAAAATTGTATAAATTATACTTAAAAACTTGAATTTATCAATACAAGTTTCCCAATGCCGTTTATAAGTTTTTGATTTACTTATAATTATATGATATGAAACTACTCGTAAAATTAGTTTTGAAAGGGTGCTTATGAGTAATAATTTAATTCCAATTCTAAAAATAGGTGAGTTAGAAGCCAAAGTCCCTATTGTTCAAGGTGGTATGGGAGTAGGTATATCTATGTCAAATCTATCCTCAGCCGTTGCCAATGCAGGAGGAATAGGCGTTATATCATCTGCCGAAATCGGCATGATTGAGCCTGATTTTAATCTACATCCGAAAAAAGCTAGCATAAAAGCGCTAAGAAAAGAGATACGCAAGGCAAGGAGTATGACAAACGGCATAATAGGCGTTAATATTATGGTGGCTATGTCAGATTTTAATGAAATGGCAATAGTGTCTTTAGAGGAGGGCGTAGATATCTTGTTTATAGGTGCAGGGCTGTTGCTTAAAAATCCTTTAAATTTAGTTAAAGATAAAAATCTTAAAACAAAAATTGTTCCTATTGTATCGTCTGCAAGGGCCTTTGAGACCATATTTAAATATTGGGCAAGGCATTACAATCGCATTCCCGATGCGGTTGTTGTAGAGGGACCGAAAGCCGGCGGTCATTTAGGGTTTAAAGAAGAGCAGATTGATAATCCTGATTATAAATTGGAAAAGATTGTGCCTGAAGTCATTGCTTCCGCTAAAGTATACGAAAAAAAATTCAATAAAAGCATACCCGTTATACCTGCCGGCGGTATTTATACAGGTGAAGATATATATAAATTTATAAAAATGGGCGCAAGCGGCGTTCAGATGGCGACAAGATTTGTTGCAACCTATGAATGTGATGCATCTGAAAAATTTAAGGAAGCATATGTTAATTGCAAAAAAGAAGATATAACAATTATAAAAAGTCCTGTAGGAATGCCGGGAAGAGCTATAAAAAACAGATTTCTCGAAAATGTCAGAAATGGCATCACAAAACCTTTTAAATGCACATGGCAATGTCTAAAAGGATGTAATTATAGAAGCGCTCCGTATTGTATAACGCAAGCTTTGGTCAATGCGCAAAAAGGAAATCTTGATGATGGTTTCGCATTTGCGGGATCCAATGCTTACAGAATTAATAAGATTGTATCTGTTCAAGAGCTAATTGATGAATTGATAGACGGATACAGTCAAGCTGCGTCGAAATTTAATTAATTAGGAGGTAGATAAAATGTTAATGGTGGGAAAAGAGGTGCCTGATTTTGAGAGTGATGCATATGTTGACGGTAAAATAAAACACATAAAATTATCTGATTATAGGGGAAAATTCGTCGTACTGTGCTTTTATCCAGGTGATTTTACATATGTGTGCCCTACAGAATTACACTCTATGGCTTCTGTATATAATGAATTAAAGGATCTTGGAGTTGAAGTATTAAGCTGCTCAACCGATAGCGTTCATTCCCATAAAGTGTGGCATGAAACAAGTGATTTGATAAAAGATGTGCAGTTTCCTATGCTCGCTGATACCACTGGCGAAATAGCAAAAAAATTTGAAGTTTATGACGAAGATCATGGTGTTGCCGTTAGGGGAAGATTTATAATAGACACAGACGGCATTTTGAAAGCTGTAGAAGTTTTGTATCCGAATGTAGGAAGAAATGTAAAAGAATTAATAAGACAAATTAAGGCGTTCATATATGTAAAGAAACACCCAAGCGAAGTTACGCCTGCCGGATGGGAACCGGGTAAAAAAACGCTCGAGCCGTCCATTGAACTGTCTGGCAAGGTATATACCGTCTGGCCTTAAAATAAAATAGGAAGGACAATCATTTGTCCTTCCTAAATACTCAACTTAAGATGTGCAAGTTAGGTCAAACATCTTTTATCTTATATTTTACATAATCTGAAAATTCTTCGAAATTATTTTTAAATGCCTGGTATAGTTCTCTCAATTGTTTGTCGTATAGTTTTTTATCTGACCATCTGTTTTTTGGATTCAATATTTTACTATCCACATCGGGACATTGCTTTGGGAAGTATAATTTAAATACAGGCAGTTGTTCATATTCCACATCAAGCAACGAATCGTTCAAAATCGCCTTAATAATTGCCCTTGTATGGCTTATACTGATTCTTTTGCCTCTTTCATAATTACCTCCTGTATAGCCTGTATTTACAAGCCAGCAATTTACATTGTGCTTTTGTATTTTTTCTCCCAACATCTTTGCATATACGGCAGGGTTAAGCGTCATAAATGGGGAGCCAAAACATGGTGAAAATGTCGCCGTAGGCTCTACTATGCCACTTTCTGTGCCTGCTACTTTAGCAGTATATCCGCTTAAGAAGTGATACATAGCCTGATCTTTTGTCAACTTTGAAACGGGCGGCAGTACACCAAATGCATCGTATGTGAGCATTATTATATTTTTAGGGTGACCTCCTATGCTGTTTTGTGCATAGTTTGGAATATGCGTTATAGGGTATGAAGCACGCGTGTTTTGAGTTATGGAATCATCATCTAAAAAAATTCTACGCGTGCCTTTATCAATAACTACATTTTCAAGAATCGTTCCGAATCTTCTCGTTGTTTGGTATATTAATGGTTCATCCTCTTTAGATAGACGTATGACCTTTGCATAACACCCACCCTCTAAATTAAAAACTCCATCCTTCCCCCATCCGTGCTCATCATCTCCTATTAAAAGTCTGTTCGGATCACTGGATAGCGTTGTTTTCCCTGTGCCGGATAAACCAAAAAATACAGCAGTATCACCCTTTTGACCCATATTCGCACTTGAGTGCATTGTTAAAACACCTTTTTTGGGCAAATAGTAGTTCATTGTGCTGAAAACAGCTTTTTTAATCTCTCCCGCATATCCGGTGCCGCCAATCAATATAAGTCCTTTTTCTAAATTTATTAAAACAAAAGTCATTAATATTGAAATGGCAAATATATTTACATGCAGAGGAGAAAAAGAACTCATCATTGCTGCATATGTTCCAAAGGTTTTAGCAACCATTGCCAAGGCTACAATAGCAGAAATGTAAAATAAAATGGAAATTGAACCTGAAAAAACACCCTCACCATAACATTGCACAAGGTACTCAACTATACCACCTCTTGATGGATATTTTGAAGCTAGTTTTGCTAAAGAATAACCACTTAAGAGAGCTATAAAACCACCCAAGATAAAAGATAGCCAAACCAAAT
>CAJXLZ010000037.1 GCA_913056505.1 uncultured Desulfurellaceae bacterium | reverse complement strand
AAAAAGTGTAACATTGTGGCCTTTTTTAGAAAATGCAACTGCCGCACTCATGCCGGCCGGCCCACCGCCTATAATAGCTATATTTTTCGAAGTTTTATCCTTCTCAAGCGGTTTTTTATCTACTTCAGGATTAACTATGCAGCCAACGCCCGCACCAGATTTTACATTAACCAAACACCCCTGCAAACAATATCCACACAAAACAGCATCAGCATACTGCTGATTTATAAGCTTGTTGACAAGATTAGGGTCCGCTATTAATGGTCTGCCGAATGCAATGAAATCAGATATATTTTCCTCTTCAAACATCTTTATCTTATCAACATCAGCCATTCTTCCCGCTGCAATCATAGGTAAATCGGTCATTTTTCTTATCTTTTTGAAAACCTCGATTTGCTTCTCTTGGGGCATCGCCATATGAGAAAAGTACCAAGGCGGCGTATCGCATGAACTGCCCAAGCCGCAGTGAACAGCATCAAAACCATATTTTTCTGCCGCATCAAGTATCACTCTATTTTTTTCAGGATCTATCCCTTCCTTAACAAATTCACTTGCCGATATACGCACAAATGTAGTTAAATTCCCTCTATTTTTTTGGACTAAGTCAAACACCCTATTTAAAAACAGTGATTTATCTTTTCCGTATTCATCATCCCTTAGATTTGTCCTGTCACTTAAGAACTGGCTTATTAAATACCCGTGTCCGCATTGAATTTCTATTGCATCAAACTCAGCCTCTATAGCTCTTTTGACTGCAGTTTCGTAATTTTTGAGTATTTCTTCTATTTCATCTTTGCTCAAAGCATCAGGTGTTGCACCTGTGGTCGGACACATAATCGCCGACGGGGCTTTTGGGTTCATGCCTGTAGCTTTTGGCAGTGCTGCCCTGCCTGCATGGTTGATATTTAAACACGCAAGTGACCCATTTTTGTGTATCACATTGGTTATTTTTTTAAGATTCTCGACGCTGTTATCCAAATGTATCGTCAACTGTTTGGGGTGCTCTTTGCCGCTTTGTGAGACAGAGACTGGTTCTAAAATTATTAAAGCAACGCCACCTTTTGCCATATTCTCATAGTATAATAGATGTCTTTCGGTAACATCACCTTTCGGCGTGCCGTATGCCATTTTTACAGGAGCCATAAAATACCTATTTTTCAGCCTCAAGGTGTTCAGTGTAGTCGGCTTGTCATAAATCATATGCCTGCCTCCTCAAACTTATTATTTATCTCAATTGTTAAACCAATTCTAATTATATTTATATATCCTTGATTTCAAAAAATCAAGCGCGCTATGCATATGTATGCAAATTTTAGGAAATTTGTTTGACTTATATTGAATTTTGTGTTAGAAAATACAGATATATAATGAATTTAGGAGGTTGTTTAAATTGGCTAATCATAAATCGGCTGAAAAAAGGGTAAGGCAGAATAAGAAAAGATATGCAAGAAATAAATTTTACAGAACAAGGTTGAAGAATATTTTAAAAGAAGCAAGGAAAGCCGAAAGCTTGAATGACAAAGAATCTATTGATTTAAAACTAAAAGAGGCAGATAGGGCTATTCAAAAGATTAAATCCAAAGGCTTAATACACAAGAATAAAGCTGCAAGACTCGTTTCAAGATTATATAAAAGAGCGAAGGTATCTTAGGATACATCTATAGCTATGAGGCAATTTATAGCTGTAGGCACCAAGAAAGATGGAGTAACTATTTGGGATAAGCATTTTGGGGTTTCTCCGATATACAGTATATTCAGTAAGGATGGAAAACTCATAGAACAACGCGTGAATCCTTACTCAAATGAAAAGGACCACGACAATCCCGAGTTGATTGTGGATTTTTTGCAAGATGTAAAGGTGTTTTTAGCAAAAAATATGGGCGCCAAATCCAAAGAGAAATTGCTGGATTTGGGTATAAGCTCTTTTTTAGTAGATGAAGATAGTATATTTGATGCAGTTAATTTTTATATCGAAGCACTGAAAAAGTTTGATATTTTTGACAAATTCTACGATCGATACGAAGAATGGTTTGATAGAAATGAATTTGTTTATAATAGTGAGATAAATATGCTTAAAAAAGCCATTCCAAAAAACGGCTTAGGTATAGAAATAGGCGTGGGCAGCGGCAGATTTGCAGATCCATTAAAAATACCATATGGCGTTGAACCCTCAACAGAAATGGCAAAGATAGCAAAATCAAAAGGTATTAAAGTTTATCAAGGTTTCGCAGAAAAATTACCTATAATGGGCGCTAAATTTGATTTTGCTCTTATAGCTGTTACAATATGCTTCGTAAATGACCCTATAAAAACTATTAAAGAAACATACAGAATATTGAAAAAGGGTGGCAAAGTTATTGTAGCGATAGTGGATAAAAACAGCAAGATAGGTGCGGAATATCTAAAAAAACAGAAAAATAGTGATTTTTATAAGGTTGCCAAATTCTTTTCATCAGAAGATATTATAAAAATGATAGAGGATTCAGGATTCAAATTCTCTTATGCATACCAAACCTTATTCGGAAGCAGTATAAAATCTATAAACGAGGTGCAGAAGAGCAAGCAAGGCTATGGTGAGGGCGGATTTGTTGCCATAGTTGGCGATGCGCGCTAAAGATATGAGTGAATTTACGTACATAATAGATAAATCATTTAGCGGAACGGTCTCTCTATTTTTTGAGATCTTAATTATTCTAATATTTTCAGCGCTGTTTATAACGTGGATTTTCGTTCCATTTATACTTTTGTCAATCAAAAAAGAGCTAAAAAATATAAGAATGCTTTTGGAAGAAAAAAAGGATACTATAAATAACCCTCCTCACAGTAATTTTTACTGACCCACTTAATTTACTATCTGCATGTTAAGTCTAACAGATAGAAGTTGCGTTTCTAATTACTACAAATTTTTGTGTTGTTTGACTTTGTTTTACTATTTTGTATATAATACATTTGTTATGAGTCTTATTGATGCTGAAATCGGTAGAAAGTATAAAATCGTCAGCATATCCGGCGGTTTTTTATCAAAGGGAAGACTATTAAGATTGGGTGTTACACCGGGTAGCATTATAGAACTAAAAAGAGCTGCCCCGCTAAGCGGACCTTTAATGATTAACGTTAACGGATCAGATATTGTAATCGGCAGAGGCGTAGCAAAAAAGGTTGTTATAGAGGAAATTGTTTGAAACAGATAAGAATTGCATTAATAGGACAGCCTAATTGTGGTAAAAGCACACTTTTTAATCAGATTGCCGGCTATCGCAGTTTAACGGCAAATTTCCCCGGAGCTACAGTTACATATATTAAAGGTAAAACCTATATAGGCAACGATTTGGTAGAGATTGTAGATCTTCCGGGTACATATTCTTTAAGCTGGTATGATGATGCAGAAAAGGAGGCCGTTAAAGCCCTATTTTCTATGGATATAGATGTGATTGTCAATATCGTAGATGCTTCCACATTGATAAGAAGTATAGAGATGACACTTGAATTAATGTGTTTAGGCAAACCTATGGTAATGGCATTGAATATGATGGATGAGGCAGAAAGAAAAGGTATAATTATAGATACAAAAAAGCTTTCCGATGCGCTTGGTATTAAGGTTGTGCCTATAATTGCTAAAAAAGGCAAAGGCGTCAAAGAGCTGCTTCAAACTCTAAAAAACGCTTCCCCTCCTACTAAAGAATGTATCTATTCAGAAGAAATAGAAAGCAAAATAGAAAATTTAGAGCAATGCATAGGTGAAAATATCAAGGATAAGAACTGGCCCGTTAAGATGATGGCTATAAAATCAATAGAGGGCTTTAAACCTATATCTGACATGATTGAAAATACACCCTGTAGGGATGAGCTAATTAAAGCCCGAAAGTCTTTGGATAATGGCAATGAAATTGAAAAGGAGCGGCACGCCCTTTGCATGGATATTTTTGAAGATACTTCAAAATTGAAGAAGATACGCACAAAAAATAGTGAAGAAAAGATTGATTCTATTCTTATGCATCCTGTTTTAGGCTATTTGGTAATGTTTGTCCTATTCCTGGGTGTATTTTATATTGTTTTTCAAGGAGGAACCCCTGTAGAGAATATCTTTATAGATATTTTCGATAAAATAGACGCTTTTCTCGTTTCGGCTATTCCAAATAAATTGGTATTTAGTATAACAAAGGGTGCAGTAGACGGCATCGGTGCTGCAATTGGAATAGCTTTGCCGTATCTTGTTCCGTTTTTGTTCATTATATCATTTTTTGAAGATGTTGGTTATTTGCCCCGCGTGGCTTACCTAATGGACTCGGTGCTTCATAAAATGGGTGTGCACGGAACAAGCGTTATCTCATTTGTTGTCGGATATGGGTGCAGCGTTCCTGCTGTTATGGCAACACGTATTTTAAAGAGTAAAAAAGAAAAGATAATCGCTGCATTTTTGGCATCTTTGGTTCCATGTTCAGCAAGAAGTACGGTTATAATGGGTCTTGTAGGTTATTTCTTAGGGTATATGTATGTTATTCCTTTATATATGTTTAATCTCGTAGTTATAGTAATAAGCGGCATGATTTTAAAAAGGCTTCTGCCTGGCATTAGCCCGGAAATGGTGCTTGACATTCCACCCTATAGAATACCCTCCTTAAAAACCGTTATTTTAAAAACATGGCTCAAGATTAAAGATTTTGTATATGTTGCAGTCCCGCTACTTGTTGCCGGCAGCGTTTTGCTGGCTGTCATTTCTTACTATCATCTCGATGATTATATAAATATGGCATTTGAGCCTCTTTTAAGCGGAGTCTTGGGCCTTCCAGCTGCTGTGGGCGTAGTTTTGATTTTTGGGGTTTTCAGAAAGGAATTAACGCTTTTAATGCTGTATCAGGCACTCGGCTTATCTTCAGCCGCTTTAGTAAACACCGTTATGAGCACTCAGCAGATGCTTGTGTTTACGATATTTGTTATGTTCTATATACCATGCGTTGCAACAATTGCTGTTCTAAAAAGGGAGGTTGGACTAAAATACTCTCTCTACATAACCATAGGAACATTTGTACTTGCTGTGATATTGTCTTATTTTGTTAAAATTATAATTTCTATTATATAACCGAATTTATAAAATGAAGGACTTCTCGCATTGCGGATATGTCAGGATAGATAATAGACTTTGTGCACGTACAAAGCTCAAACTCGCAAGCTGTAATGAATGCATAAAATTCTGCGTGGCAAATGCAATCCTCTTTAAAAATCACAGTCTTGCTATAGATAAAAATAGATGTGTAAACTGCGGAATATGCTATGCGGCTTGTCCTAATTCAGCCATAATTGTAAAAAAGGATAACGAGAAACTGATAAAATCAACAGAGGGTGACCTTGACATAGGCTGTATTTTTTCTAATGCTTCGGTAAAGGTTGCCTGTGTTTCAAGAATAACAGATGATGTTATAGTAACTTATTTAGCGAGAGGGGAAAATGTGACAATAAAAAAAGGCGACTGCAGCGACTGTGTTTTTAAAGAAACTTTACCGCTTTTTGATAAAAACCTCAAAAGAGCAAAAAATATTGCCGAATCTTTAAATATCAAGGGCATTTTATCCGTAGAAAAAGATGTAGCAAAACATGCTCATATACCTGAAAACAACGTATTGAGAAGAGAGTTATTCTCTATATTTCTTGCTCAAAATCAAACAAACAAAAGGGAAATACTGAAAAAGGCTGTTGATGCTTCAATAGATAAAATTGAAAAGCAGTTTGATTATGGCGGTATCTTTAATCTGAAAATTTCAAATGCCTGTACATTTTGTGGTATGTGTGAGATAGTATGCACTCAGGAGGCTATTGTTATTAAAAAATATGAACAGAGTGGAAAAATTTATTTTAATCCTTCGCTCTGCACAGGATGCAAAGCCTGTATCGAATCCTGTATACAAAATGCCATTTCATTTGAATACGGCACTACGCTTGATCTTAAATCCAAAGCCGTCAAGCTGATTGAGATGCAAAAGAATGTGTGCAAATTATGCGGCAAGGAATTTTTTTCGCAAAAAAATGAGGATGTATGCTATTTATGCAAAGATAAACAAAATAAAAAAAACGATCTACTGCGATTTTTAAAAGACTTGTAACCTATCTTATGTTTAAATTAGGATGTATTGATTTTCTAAATTGACAAAATTAACAGGCTAATGTATTTTGTGAATATGGATCAAGATGAAATATTTATGAGACGCGCTATACAACTCGCAAAAAAGGCAAAAGGCGGAACCTCACCAAATCCTATGGTTGGCGCCGTTATAACGAAGAACGGGCAGATAATAGGTGAAGGATACCATAAAAAAGCCGGCCTTCCTCATGCTGAGATTGAGGCCATAAATTCTGTTAAAAATAAAGATGATTTAATAGGTGCCACAATCTATGTTAACCTTGAGCCATGCAACCATTACGGCAGGACACCGCCATGCTCGGAGGCTATCATTAAAAGCGGCATAAAGCGGGTTGTTATAGGTATGAGAGACCCCAATCCCAAAGCGCAGGGCGGTGTAGAACGTCTTAAACAGAACAATATCGAAGTTAAAATCGGTGTATTGGAAAAAGATGCTAATAGACTAAATGAGATATTTATAACGAATGTTACCAAGCTAAAACCCTTTTTTGTTATGAAAGCCGCGATGCTTTTAAACGGTAATATCGCGGTAAAAGGCGGCGTATCCAAATGGATAACATCTGAAAAGTCATTAAGATTTTCTCATAAACTGAGAGGTTTATATGATGCAGTAATTGTAGGCATCAATACAATCATTATGGATGACCCTATGCTGACATGCCGCATTAGAGGTTATAAACAGCCAAAAAGGGTGATACTGGATGCTAATCTGCGTATTCCGCTATCTTCAAAGTTGTTCAGTAAATATCCCAACAATGTTTACATAGTAACAAATAGCAATCAGCAGGAAAAGAAAAGACAGACGCTGTTTGCCATGGGGGCAAATATAATTGAGTGTGATGCAGAAAAAGGTGTATTTGTACCTGAAAAATTGTCGCAGGAATTATTAAAACGGGATATATGCTCAGCTCTTGTGGAGGGTGGCAGCAGATCTCATGGATATTTTTTGACAAATAACCTATATGATAAAGCATATCTATTTTATGCGCCCAAAATAACAGGTTCATATGGAGCGTTTAACGTTGTTGGTGCGGATGCACCGTATGATTTGGAGCATGTACATAATCTAAAAAATGCAAAATGCAGAAATGTGGGGAATGATTTTCTCATAGAAGGGTATTTTTAAATGTTCACCGGCATTGTGGAAGGGATAGGAATAGTTAAAAATATAACTCGAATACAAAACGGCATAACATTAACAATAAATGCAAATAACAATATATTGGAGAATACAAAAATAGGCGACAGTATAGCTGTAAACGGTGTATGTTTAACTGCTGTAAAAATAGACAACAGTTCATTTTGTGTTGATGTATCATTTGAAACCATAAATAAAAGCAACATAGGCAAGCTGCACATTAATGAGCATGTGAATTTGGAAAGAGCGTTAAGGTTTTCAGATAGACTGTCCGGACACATTGTTTTGGGTCATATAGACAGCACATCAAAAATTCTAACTATTAAGAAAAACGGTGCATTCTATTTATTAAGAATAGCGTGCAGCGAGTTTATATATAAACACTGTGTAGACAAGGGATCAATCACTATAGACGGTATAAGTTTAACTATATCTAATCTGCAGCGGTCATTTTTAGAGGTTGCCGTAATACCGCACACATTTGAAAACACCAATTTAAAATACAAAAGACCACAAGATGAGGTTAATATAGAACTTGATATTATAGGCAAATATATAGAAAAAATAGTAAACGGCAAAACTAAAGATATTGATGAGTTTTTCTTAAAAGAAAACGGTTTTATTAGTTGAAACGATATACTTATTAATATAAAATTGGTCAACAGCTCGCTTTAGGACGTTGGGTTATTATGTGCAAAAGGATAAAGCATAGTTTAATTTTCTTTGATATTATTAATTGGCTAAATTCATTAATTTTTTTGTCACCTGCGTTTTTTTGCCATTCCCGCGAAAGTGGGGATCCAGAGTCTAGATTCCGTGTCAAGCACGGAATGACAAGAGAACGATGCGGAATGACGATAAATAACAATGTCGCCTTGTAGTTTTTCTTGTCATTCC
>CAJXLZ010000036.1 GCA_913056505.1 uncultured Desulfurellaceae bacterium | reverse complement strand
AGTAGATTGACTATCTTCTGTAAGTGCTCTCTGTAATTCTGCTTCGTATCTTCTTTCTAATTCTTGTGAACGCTCAGGAGCTACTTCTTGTGATGTGTAGTATGCTAAACCTGAAACTAGACAAGGTAAGAATCTGTATGGTGCATCAGGATCATTAGCATAAAATCCTAGCAAACTTGCGGACGGCAAATTATTAACTTCCTGCAGGTTGATTGCAGGCTCTTTTACACCTATACCCATAGCATTAACAAAATAATCCGCAATATTAACCAAAGCCGCATTATTTAAAAACGATTTTCTATTTTTAGAAAAGTCTATATGATGAAATGCTACCGCGTCGACAATCTCTTGATTAATGTTCCATTTTTCGAGCAACCTTGAACCTACATCCGCATGCGTGTATCCATAAAGTTTTAGTTCTTCTTTAAAATATGTCAAACTATTTTCATAACTATTTTTTATCAGCGATAAATAATTCAGCTTTTTTACGGATTTCATTATGGACTTTCCTATATCGTGCAGAAGCCCCATAGTGTATGCCAACGCTTCATCGGTCAATTTTATTATACTGTTCAGTTCAGAAGCCGCCACAGCAACGCCCAATGAATGCCTCCATAATAACTTATCATATATATCACTGTTCCCAAAAACAGACTTTACACTGTTCATTATAACTATCTTTTTTATCTCATCAACGCCCATTATGGTAACCGCATCAGACAACACCTTAATCTGCTTACTCATATTGTAGTAAGCAGAATTAGCAATCTTCAGTATATACGCCGTCAATTGAGGATCGTACGAAATAGTTTTAGATAGTTCGTAAGAACTGAGATCTTCATTCTCCTGAAGCATACGCAATATTTTTACGGCAATCCCCGTGAAAAATGTAGTATCTGTAATATTGTCAAAAATATCTTCTATTGTTAACGACATATCACATCCAAAAATAAAATAATTACTATTGAAAATATACACATTTACGCTATAATTTTCAAGAAACTTGTTAATAAAAAGGAGTATGTATGAAAAAAATAGCTGTTTTTGTTATTTTATCTGTAATTTTGGCGTCATGTGCCACTACACCGAATAAATATTCTCAAAGTAGCAGTGCAATGTCTAAAAAAGTTGTCACGCTTAATTATGAAATGGCAAGGAATATTATACTGCATAAAGATTATACGAATTTATCTCAAGCATTTATCTATTTGAATAAGGCGATATCGATTTCACCAAATGATGCAAAACTCTACTATATGAAGGCGCTTGCCTATCAATTAAGGCATAACGATAATGAAACGTTTAACTATCTGAAAAAATGTATAGAGAAAGATAAAAATTTTTACGATTGCATTAACGCTTTGGGCATATACTATTTCGAAAAACACCAATACAAAAAAGCAGAAGAGTTATTCGGAAAAATTATAGATAATCCTACATATCCTCATACCGATATAGCCTTTTTTAACAGAGCCCAAGTATATGAAAAGGAAAATGAGATGGGCAAAGCAGTAAGCGATGCTGAAAGCGCACTAATGTTCTCTAACTATTCGAACAAGGTTTATTGGCAATACCTAATCAACCTAAATATTAAACAAAAACATTATACAAATGCCCTGAACAATTTAAACAGTATGGAAAAATATACAGGCAAATCTGACTATACGCACTACACAAAGGCGCTATGCTACACAAATTTATCAATGTACGATAGGGCAAAAGACGAGCTTAAGCAGGTGAGTAAAGACAACACAGAATATGCTGTGGCAAAAGAAAAGCTATTGAAGCGAATTTCGCGCCATGATAGTAACACTAACAACTGACTTTGGAAATTCTGGAGGATTTGCAGCACAGATTAAAGCAAAACTACTGCAATGTTTTGATAACATAAATATTGTGGACATAACACACAGTATCACACCATTTAATGCTCAAGAGGCAGCTTATATTATTGCAACTACTATACCACACTTCCCCGAAAATTCCATTCACATAGTTGTGGTTGACCCAAATGTCGGCACAAACCGAAAAATAGCGGCAATTAAATGGAATAAACAGTTTATCATTGCACCGGACAATGATAGCCTATCGCTAATTAATGACCCTGAAGAAATCATCTGTATAGATAAAGATAAAATAAACCCTCATTCGTCCAACACATTTGAAGGCAGGGATATTATGGCAAAAGCCGCCTGCTTTTTAAGCAGGCGCACCATAGAAGAGATGGGCGCACCATGCACCCTAAATACAAAGCCGCTGAAACCTATTGCAAAAAGTGATAAAATCATAGGGAATATCGTTTATATAGACAGATTCGGCAATTGTATATCAAACATAAGCACCTCTTATATAAAAACATTTAAAAAAGCAACTGTATCAGATAAAGTAGAGATCACTGCTATCAGCAAAACCTATGCCGAAGGCAAAGAGCCCAAGGCTTTGGTTAATTCGGCTGGTTTTTTTGAATTTGCACTTTTTAAAAAAAATTTTGCAGAAACATTCAATATACAATATTTAGATATAGTGGAATTCATCTTATAAACCGCCTTAAGGTTGAAAATATGTTTTTTCTATGCTATAAATTACCGTAATCTTCTTTTGTGTTTTTCTCTATTATTTTCTATTTTTTTTGGGGGTGTTGGCGTGAAATATGTGAAGTGGTTGGATGAGGTATCTGCAGACGATACAAAGATTGTAGGCGGTAAAAATGCATCATTAGGAGAGATGGTCAGAGAGCTAAAAGAAGAGGGTGTAAATGTACCATTTGGTTTTGCTTTAACAGCTGAATCGTATTGGCATGTTTTGGACAGTGGCGGAATAAGGGAAAAGATAAAAGAAACATTAGACAACTTGGACACACATAATATAGATGACTTAAGAAAAAAAACGAAGAAAGCAAGGGAATTGATAATAAATGCGGGCATTCCCGATGACCTATACGCAGAAATCAAGGAAGCTTATGAGAAATTAAGTAAACTATACGGTGAGGATGCATCCGATGTTGCCGTTAGAAGTTCGGCGACGGCTGAGGATCTTCCAGATGCATCTTTTGCAGGCCAACAGGATACATATCTTAATGTTAAAGGATTAGACAATGTTATAGAAAGCACCAAAAAATGCTATGCATCCATATTCACAGACAGAGCAACATCATACAGATATGATAAACATTTTGATCATTTCAAGGTGGGGCTATCCGTTGGCATCCAAAAAATGGCAAGAAGCGACCTTGCTGCAAGTGGTGTTATGTTTTCAATAGATACAGAGACGGGTTTTAACAAAACTGTGGTGATCAATGCAAGCTATGGATTGGGTGAAAACATCGTTGCAGGTAAGGTGAACCCTGATGAATTTATGGTGTTTAAGCCACTCTTAGATAAAGGGTACAAACCTATAATCAAAAAACAGTTGGGCTCAAAGCTAACCAAAGCCATATACGATAAAAATGGCGGTATCAAAGATGTAGAAACAAGCGCAGAAGAAAGAGCCCATTTTGCATTAACAGATGAGGATATATTAACACTTGCGAAATGGGCTGCTATAATTGAAAAGCACTATTCGGACAAAAATGGAAGATACACCCCTATGGATATAGAGTGGGCAAAGGATGGTATAAGTGGACAGTTGTTTGTTGTTCAGGCAAGGCCTGAAACCGTTCAGTCACAAAAGAATCTAAGCATTTTAGAAACCTACAAGCTCAAGGAAAGCGGCAAAAAAATAACCGAGGGCATAGCTGTAGGAAGCAAAATCGCAACAGGCACTGCGCATGTAATTATGAACGTAGATGACATTGATAAATTTAAAGATAAAGAGGTGCTGGTTACAGATATGACAGATCCCGATTGGGAGCCTATCATGAAGAAAGCTTCAGCTATTGTCACAAACAAGGGCGGAAGGACATGCCATGCTGCTATTATATCGCGTGAGCTCGGTGTTCCTGCAATCGTAGGCTGCGGCGATGCAACTGAAAAGATCAAAACAGGTGACGCAATTACCATATCATGCGCTGAGGGTGAGGCAGGGTATATCTATGAAGGCAAACTTGATTACGAAGTAGAAACAATAGACCTTTCAAAAATGGAAAACACAAAGACAAAGATAAAAATGAATTTGGGCAATCCATCAATTGCTCTGCAGTCTGCGGGTATACCAAACGACGGTATAGGACTCGCAAGGATGGAGTTTATTATAAGCTCATTCATACAGGTGCATCCACTTGCATTGATACACTTCAGTGAATTGCAAGACAAGGATGCTAAGGCAAAGATAGCAGAGCTCACCAAAGCATATGACGATAAAACGGAATATTTTGTGGATAAACTATCCCAAGGTGTGGCAATGCTTGCAGCAAGTGTTTATCCCAACCAAATATTGGTCAGAATGAGTGATTTCAAAACAAATGAATATGCAAATTTGATAGGCGGTGCCGAGTTTGAACCCAAAGAGGAAAACCCCATGATAGGATTCAGAGGGGCGTCAAGATACTACTCAGATGCATACAGAGATGGGTTTGCGCTGGAATGCAAGGCTATGAAAAAGGCAAGAGAAGAGATGGGTCTTAATAATATAGCACTAATGATACCGTTCTGCAGAACACCGGAGGAGGGTAAAAAAGTTATTGCCGAAATGGCTGCAAACGGATTGAAACAGAAAGAAAACGGACTTGAAATATATGTAATGGCGGAAATTCCTAGCAATGTAATTTGCGCGGATGAGTTTTCAGAAATATTTGATGGATTCTCCATAGGTTCAAACGATTTAACCCAGTTGACCCTTGGCATAGACAGAGATTCAGGGCTCGTAGCACACCTTTTTGACGAGAGACATATAGCGGTAAAAAGAATGATATCTATGCTCATAAAAACAGCCCATAAACACAACAAGCCGGTTGGCATATGCGGTCAGGGTCCGAGTGATTTTCCTGATTTTGCACAGTTCTTAGTAAAAGAAGGCATAGATTCAATGAGTCTGAATCCCGATAGCATTATGAACACCAAGATAAAGGTTTTGGAGATGGAAAAAGAACTGAACGTCCGCTAACAGGCAATAAAGTTAAAAAGTTGTGTTATGCATTTATAAAAATTGCCGTTATGCATAAAAATTTATTTTTAAGATAAATGGGCAGCTTGAACTGCCCATTTTTTAAGAAGGTCTGTTATGTATGAAGATTCCTATCATATTCTGAAAAATGGTGGTTTTGATTTTTTTGATATTTATATAGAAAATTCTAAAAATCGCATTATAGAGGCGAGAAACAGACAAATAGAGAATATAAAGATAGGTATAGATGAGGGTGTCGGCGTAAGGGGTGCAAAAGGTTTATCAACGCTGTACTCATCGTCAAATGATATATCTGAAAAAAGCGTATATGAGATGTCAAAATTTATTTCGGGGGTTTCAGATGCAAAAAACAGAATAAGCAACATTAAAAGCAACACCTCTGCATCAATACATTCATACGGTGGCTATCCTGCTGATTTAGAAAAAATTAGAGAAATTTTTGATATCTTCAACAGAAAAGCCTACAAATTCAGCGAGATTAAACAGGTTAGCTTGACATATTCGGATAAACTAAAAAAGATAAACATAATTAATGAAAACGGTGTTTTACTTAGCGAAACAAGAACATACACAACGCTCTTTGTTGAAATTACAGCAGAAAAAAGCGATGTTGTTCAAACTATCAGGCGCCCATTTAGCGCGCTTGGCGGCTTTGACTTCTTAAAAACAATAGACTTTGATAGTGTTGCAGAGGAAAGCGTCAATAAACTGCTGGAACTTATTGAATCACCAACGCTAAAAGCAAAACAGATGTGCGTTGTTTTATCCTCGGAAGCCGGCGGAACTATGATTCATGAAGCTGTAGGCCATGGATTAGAGGCGGATTTGGTTTATGAATCTATGAGTGTTTATAAGGATAAATTAAACACAAAGGTTGCAAATGAAAAAATTACCGTTGTTGACGATGCTACAAGAGAACTTACAAGAGGATCATTCATATACGATGATGAGGGAACAAGATCTCAAAACACAACCTTAATAGAAAATGGTATTTTAAAAAATTATATGTTTGATAAAACCTATGCAAAACTGGCAGATATGTCCTCAACAGGCAATGCAAGAAGGGAATCATTTAGATTTGCACCGATAGTAAGAATGTCCAATACATATATTCTACCTGGTAGTGACGACCCCAGTGATATTATAGCATCTGTTGACGATGGACTACTTGTCAAACATATGGGCGGTGGGCAGGTTAATCCAATAACCGGTGATTTTGTTTTTGAGGTTACAGAGGGTTACTTGATAAAAAATGGACAAGTAGGCAATATGGTGCGCGGGGCGACGCTTGTGGGCAATGGACCTAATATACTGCTTGACATAGATATGGTAGGCAGTGATTTCGGCATAGAGGTTGGAACATGCGGTAAAGGTGGACAGGGCGTACCTGTAACTGACGGCGAACCGACATTAAGAATACCCAATATTTTGGTAGGTGGTAACAAATAAAACAACGTTATTGCTTACGCATCGCTTATGATGGAACGGACTATTCGGGGTTTCAGACACAAAAAAATGCAAGGACAATTCAGGATGAGATAGAGCAAGCGCTCTTTAAAATATACAAAAGTAAGATAAGGATAAGCTATGCCGGTAGAACCGATAAGGGTGTTCATGCATTTTCCCAATATATAGATCTGATGGCAGAGGACAACTTAAGCCCTTCCCAACTAAAGTCGGCATTAAACGCCAATACAACACACAATATAAGCGCCAATCAATGTTTTTTTGTAAATTCAGATTTCAATAGCAGATTTTGTGCACGCTATAGAGAATATACATATTTTATACATAATAAAAGTGAAATTGACCCATTTACATACAGATATTCATGGCATATACCCTATCCTTTGGATGTCGAAAAGATGCATAATATAAAGCACTATTTTATAGGCGAACAAAACTATAGATATCTTGCAAATAAAGCCGATACGGATAATTTCATACGCAATGTTTATTTCTTAAGAATAAGAAGATTTAGGCATTTTATAGTAATAAATATTAGGGCAAATGGTTTTTTAAGGGGAATGGTGAGAAACATTGTGGGACTTTTGGCTGCATACGCCAAAAACAGGTTGAAAATAACAGATATCGAGGATATAATTAGTGGTAGGAGGCTGTCTAATTTTAAGGCACCGGCAAAGGGTCTGTTTTTAAGTAATGTCAACTATTCTTTTAAGGGGTTAAAATGATAACAAAAGAAGAGGTCGTAAGGGTAGCCGATTTGGCAAAACTTGATTTGAAAGATGGAGAAGCAGAAAAATTTACAGAGCAATTCAACACCATCTTTGAGTATATGAAAGAGTTGGATGAGCTAAATTTAGACGGTGTTGAGGCTGCGTTTCACATAACAAAACTGCAGAATGTTTTCAGAGAGGATGTGCAGGGGGAATCTTTGGATAACAGAACTGCCTTGTACAACGCACCGGAGGTTGATCTTGGTGCATTTAAATCACCTAAAATAATCTAAGGAGAAAATATGCACAAAAAAACACTGCATAGCCTAATTGATTTAATAAACGCTAAAAAGATCACGGCAAAAGATGTTTATGAAGACCTACTGAAAAATATCAAACATCAAGATAAACAGATAAATGCCTATATTAGCGTTTTTGACAATATGGAGTGTGAAAACCTTGATGGGTTTCTACATGGGCTGCCTATAGCAATAAAGGATAATATGCATATAAAGGGAAAGAAAACAACCTGTGCATCTAAAATGTTAGAGAACTTCACTGCTATATTCGACGCGGATGTTGTTGCCAGACTAAAAAAAGCCGGTGCAAGTTTTATTGGTAAAAATAATATGGACGAATTTGCTATGGGATCCTCCACAGAAACCTCTTATTTCGGCGTAGTGAAAAATCCATGGGACTTAAGCTGCATACCCGGCGGTTCAAGCGGGGGCTCAACGGCAGCTGTTGCAAATGGAGAAGCGATCGCCGCTTTGGGATCTGATACGGGCGGATCAATCAGGCAACCTGCAGCTTTATGCGGCGTTGTAGGCTTTAAACCCACATATGGCAGGGTATCAAGATACGGACTTGTTGCATTTGCATCAAGTTTAGATCAAATAGGGCCCATTACAAGAGATGTTAAAGATGCTGCTATACTTATGAACATCATATCTGGCAAAGATGAAAAGGATTCTACAAGTGCAAATGTTGATGTGCCTGATTATACACAATTTTTAAGCAGAAACATTAAAGGTATGAAGATAGGTGTCTACGATAA
>CAJXLZ010000035.1 GCA_913056505.1 uncultured Desulfurellaceae bacterium | reverse complement strand
GATATTTTTCGAGACAATTTGATATGTTAAATCTCTCGGCAAGCTCGGTAATATCCATAAATTTTTGCGTTTTTCTTCTTTTTAAACCATATTTTATATTTTCTTTTACAGTCATATTCGGAAATAGGGTATATTCCTGAGGCAGATAACCTATATTTCTTAACTGTATTGGAAGATTTATTTTTTCTTTATGAGAGAAAAACAGTTTATTCTTAATCTTGATTGTTCCGAAATCAGGGTTGTAAAAGCCAGCTATCATTTTTAAGAGTGAGGATTTTCCGCTGCCTGATGGTCCGAATATAACACATCTGTTTTTTGAGGTAGTAAATTTTAAGGATATGCTGAAATCTCTAAAACTCTTCTGAATATCAATATCAATCATAGAGTCTCCTTTCCAAATTTCGGGAGGCATAAACGTTTCCATTTATACCCTATCGGCATATAACCCATAGCGTTGCCTTAGGATTATGTGCTCGAAGACTAAAAAGATTATATTTAATCAACATCGAAAGTAAAGAATTATATGAATGCATTAAATCTATATGATTTTTACCGTAATAAGAATATTTTAAAATCTGTGGAATGCTTTTTGCTAATATAATTAATGTTAGTAACAGTTACGGAGGTTTCTTATGTTTAACGGTGTTTACACAGCTGCAAGCGGAATGATTACTCAGATGAATAGGGTTAATAACATTACGAACAATATTTCTAATGTTAATACGCCTGGGTTTAAAAGAGAGGGTATTAACATAAAATCATGGTCCCGCATCAGCGGATTTTCCAATCTAAAGCTACCGCTTGAACCTGATACGGATAAATCTAAGGGGTTTATCAACGAAACAATAAATTCTGTTGCCCATATGGATAAAAGTTATATCGATTTCTCTAAAGGTCCTTTTAAACGCACGGGCAATGATTTGGATTTTTCCATAGAAGGCAGTGGATTTTTCGCAGTGCTTACGCCAAATGGTGTTGCATACACAAAAGATGGAGAGTTTAGTATAAACAAAGACGGCGTTTTGGTACAGCGTGGCACAGGTTATCCTGTACTGGGTGAAAACTATTTTAAAAATTCTAAATTGATAAAATTGACCGGATTAAAAAACACAATAGAGCCAGATGGTGCAGTCAAAGTAGACGGAGCAAATGTTGACACTATAGCTATTAGGAATTTCAATAATTATTCCAATCTCATACATAATGCGGATAATACATTTTCAACAACAAATAACGAGCAGCCCGTTGTTGAGAAAAATTTTAAGTTGGATAGGGGATATTTGGAGACATCAAATGTTAAGATAGTAAGAGAGATGGTATCTTTAATAGAAGCTCAGCGCTCTTTTGACAGATATCAGAAGGTGATAGATGCTCTCGGCAATGATTTAGCATCGGATGTTATAGAAAAGGTTAGTAGGGTAACGTAAGGAGGGTTTATGATAAGATCATTATGGACAGCAGCAACGGGAATGGAAGCACAGCAGATAAATATAGATGCAATTGCTAATAACCTAGCAAACGTAAATACGTCGGGCTTTAAGAAAAGCAGGGTTGATTTTCAGGATCTGTTATACCAGACAATAAAACCGGCCGGTGTTGCGACAACGTCGAGCACTGTGCAACCTGCAGGTATTCAGGTAGGACTTGGCGTTAAGCCTGCGGGTATCGTTAAAAATTTTGCTCAGGGCAATTTTAAAGAAACGGGTAATCCATTGGACATTGCTATAGCGGGGGACGGCTTTTTCCAAGTATCAATGCCCGATGGGACAACGGCATATACAAGAAGTGGAGCATTTAAAGTTGACAACAACGGCAGGCTGGTTACAAGCGACGGTTATACTATGTCACCTGAAATAACAATACCGTCGGATACGTTGAGCATAAGCATAGGAAATGACGGGACAGTATCTGTGCTTGAGCAGGGGCAGGACACACCGACGCAAATAGGGCAGATACAGATTGCTCATTTTATTAATCCGGCCGGTTTAAGCGCCATAGGACACAATCTTTTTAAAGTAACTGACGCATCCGGTAGCGCAAATACCGGCAATCCGGGAAATGACGGCCTTGGGACATTGGAACAGGGAGTGCTTGAAATGTCAAATGTTAGTGTTGTTCAAGAAATGGTGGAAATGATAGCGGGACAGAGGGCATATGAAACCAATTCAAAGGCTATTCAAACAAGCGATGAGATGCTTCAGACTGCTAATAATCTCAAGCGTTAGTCTTTTTGTTTTTATAAATTATGTTTTTAGTTGCGACATTATATTAAAAAATAGGGCAATTGTAGATAAAAATAGGGTTTTTCTAAGTGATGTATCTACAAAATACCCGCAGATTTTGTCTAACCTTGCAATAGCAATCTCTCCTTCAATATCACAAACATTGATGTTGCATAAAAATGACATTCAGTCTGTCTTGAGGGATAAAGGATATAAATTTAAGGTGTGTGGCGGAAATGTCACTGTAAAACGTAAAAGATTTTTGATAACTAAAAAGGATGTAGTGCGCCTCACAGGATTGACACACATTCTATTTATAAGCAAAATGCCTATAATCTTGCCATATTACCATTACAAATTAAAGATAAAAAATATACATAAAAATAATAGATATGTGTTTATAAATATAGCTGCAGTAAAAAACGGTAAAATATACCGCAATGTAGGTATTAGTGCAAAAATATCTATCAGCACTCTTGTTCCCGTGGCTGCACGTGATATCAGATACGGCAGCGTTATTAAAAGAAATGATATAAAATTTGTCAGCGTAGATCATGCTTTGCCAACATCAATCACTTCGCTGAATGCTATTGTCGGAACTGTTGCTGCATCAAATATAAAAAAGAACTCTTTTTTCACATTATCAAATACAAAAAAGAGAATATTGGTAAAATACGGGGATTTGCTCAGTGTATGTGTTGAAATAGGAAATGTAAAAATTCATACTACAGCTAAAGCCTTGCAAAGAGGATATAATAACGATATAATAAAAATTATGTATCCACATTCCAAAAGGGTTGTCAGCGCTATTGTTGTGGGCAATAAAAGGGTGCTCGTTGAATGAAAATAGCCATAGGCATAAGCGGTGCAAGTGGTGCCATCTATGCAAAAAGGTTGATAGAATATCTGCATAACAAGCATGAACTCTACGTTACAGCGTCTAAATATGCTATAGAAATATTTAAGAGTGAGTTAAATGAGGATTTTTTTGATTTTATTGCGTCAAACAGTGTAAAGTATTTTCATAATGAAGATATGCATTCCTTAATTGCCAGCGGGTCATTTAAGATAGACGCCTGCATTATTGTTCCCTGCTCTATGAAAACCCTGTCTGCCATAGCGAATGGATATGCGGATTCTCTGCTTTCGCGATGTGCTGATGTTGCTCTAAAGGAGAATAGAAAACTTATCATTGTGCCGCGGGAAACGCCGTTTTCTCAGATTCATTTGGCGAATATGCTTACACTTTCTAAAGCAGGTGCGCTTATTGTTCCGCCGAATCCTGCGTTTTATAATCATCCTGAATCAATAGATGATATTGTTGATTTTATTGTTGGCAGGATCTTAGATCTGATCGGCATAAACAATAGCCTTTATAAAAAATGGACAGGTTAAAATGGGTATAAAGCATCATAGCATAAAAAGAATCAGACAAATATCACAAATAGTTATAAGATATGGACTCGGAGAGTTCATAAAACACACAAAAAGTAGACTATTTAAACAGATAGATGAACATACGGCGGCATTTAGATTTCGGAAAATGTTAGAAGAATTAGGCCCTACATTTGTAAAATTCGGACAGCTTTTAAGCACGCAAGAGAGCATTTTACCGATTACTTTTGTTAAAGAGCTGAAAAAATTGCAGGATGAGGTTGAACCGTTCAGTTTTGATGATGTTAAAAAAATAGTAGAGACTAACTTCAAAAAACCCATTGATGAAATCTTTGATGAATTTAACAAAATACCCGAAGCCAGTGCTTCTTTGGGACAGGTGCACAAAGCACGTCTAAAAAGTGGTGAATATGTTGCAGTAAAAATTCAACGGCCTAATATAGAAGAGATAATAGACGGTGATCTGCTTCTTCTTAAACAGATAGGATCGCTAATTAATGACAGGGTTAGGGATGTTTTTCACTTTGAAATATATCCTTTGATAAAAGAGTTTGAAAAAACAATTAAGAGGGAAATAAATTACGATATAGAGGCGCACTCTATAGAAACATTTAAAAATAATCTTAAAAACTTTGAAAATGTTTATATACCGCGTGTTTATTGGGAATATACAAACAGGCATGTTCTGACTATGGAATATATTTTTGGTTATAAAGCTACGAATAAACAACTGCTAATAGAAAAGGGCTTTGACCTGAAAAAGATATCGGAATATGGCGCAAAAGTTTTCTGGTATCAAATATTTGATGTTGGTATGTTTCATGCCGACCCTCATCCGGGCAATATTATAATAATGGAAGATGGAAAGATCTGTTATATTGATTTTGGCATGGTTGGGAGAATTGCGGAGGATGACAAGCTTAATTTAATAGAGATGATATCGGGTTTTATAGAGCAGGATGAAGATAGGATGCTTCAGGCAATAGAGAATTTTTCCAAATCTAAGCAAGAGGTTAATAAAAGCGAGTTAAAAAGTGATATAGCTGAATTAATCAGTATATACCATTCATTGCCTCTAAATAAAATGCATCTGTCTGATATGCTGCATGATGTGCTTGGTGTATTGAGAAAACATAAGATAAACATTGTAAGAAGCAGTTCATCCCTGCTGCGCGCGATTGCCATAGCAGATGGTGTAGGCAGGGATTTTTATCCGGAATTTAATTTTGTTAAGGTGGCAAAACCCTATTTTAAACGCTTTGCGAGAAAGTACTATTCCCCTTTCAGGATATACAAAGCGCTGCTAAAACCTAATGCGAATTACCTGTTTGCAGCCAAGAAACTACCCGTAGTCTTTAGAAATATTTTTACATCTCTTGAAGACGGCAAGGTTCAAGTAAGTATAGATGTTTTTCATCTTGATAAAATGATAAATACCATTCGTTATGTCGCACGTCAAATCGGCATAAGTTTGGTTATGAGCGCAGTTATTATTGCAGCAGGTATGCTGGTGTCAAATGGTGTGGGACCTAAGGTGTGCGGTATATCTTTATATTTAATCATAGGTTTGCTGATTGTGATTATTTTGGGTATAGGCATTTGGCACGCAGATAAAAAACTTTAAATTAAGAAAATTTACGATAAATACAATATATTTATAGTTCTTAAAAATTAAAAGCATACAGTTATATCCCTGATTTTTTGTTTTTTTCTGTTTTTTGTATATTATGACATTCTATGAAAAGATTGTTTTTAATGTCTTTAATTTTATCTCTATTGATACATATTATTGCAACTGTAATATTTTCTATAGTATTGTCAAATAAACATCACTATCTAAAACATAATCCCGTTTATAGCGTTGATATAATAAATCTTCCTAAAAAAGAGCAAAAAATAGAGGCACATAGGGAAAAACATAAAATAGCAGCCAATATAAACAGGGCAGGGCAGGCAAAAATACATAGCATTAAAGAGAAAATTCCTATGAAAATGACCACAGAAATCCCGAAGAAATCTGTATCTAAGGTGCACATACCCAAACAAAATCAAAAAAAGTTAAGAAAAGCAAAAGAAAAACTTGCAGCGGTACAAAAATCTAAAATGCATGGCTTGGCAATACACAAAAAAAGTATGCCTGAGAAAAAATATAAAACTCATAAAAGCAAACCCATTTTTAAATTAAGCGGAGGGCTGTTCAATAAAAATAGTGTATTGGGCAATAAAAATATAAACGGATTTACAGGCGGCGCATCAAAGGAATATGCTTATAAGCATGCATCCAAAGAAGCGACTGTCACTATTGGCACTCAATCTATTAAATATGCATCGTATATGAAACATATAAAGGATAAGGTGCAGAATGTTTGGATATATCCGCAGGATGCAAGAGAAAATGGCATACAGGGACGATTGCTTGTATATTTTAGCATATCCAAAGACGGCAGTTTATGCAGGTTATCTCTGGTGAGATCCAGCGGGTCAAAGATATTGGATGATGCGGCTATGCAGGCTATAAAAGATGCAGCCCCTTTTCCGAAACTGCCCGATAGATTTCACTTGGATAGATTAAACATATATGCTACTTTTGAATATAAACTTGTGAATTATTATGTTGAGTAATATTATTTGGCTGCTTCTTTGGATAGCTTGTCGGCTAACCTATTTTTTTCTCTTGGTATATGGGAGATTGAAAAATAGTCAAATTGATTAGCTAAATCTTTGACTTGTGCATATAAAGGTTTGATTTTGCTGTTTTTAACTTGATATTCGCCATTTATCTGCTTGACCATCAACTCTGAGTCACTGTATACATTGATTGATTTTATTTTAAGATCAAGCAGTTTTTTTAGTCCCTCTATCAACGCTGTGTATTCTGCTATGTTATTTGTCGCTACGCCGATAGATTTGCAAGTTTCGTCTACGACTACACCATTTTTCTTTATTACATATCCAATCCCGCTTAATCCAGGGTTGCCTTTTGAGGCGCCGTCAGTATAGAGTTCATAGGTGCTCTGTTTATCCTGTTTTAGGCAGTTAAATATTTCATCAAAAAATTTAATAACATCAGATGTTTTCAACTCAGGATTGTTTATTATAACTTGCTCTATGGATCCGAGTTTTAATAAGGCTTTAAAGAACTCAAGGCTCTTCATCTTTTTCCTTTATAAGTATGCGTCCGCAATTTGGACAATAGACTACCTCTTCTGTCTCTTCCATCATTACAAGTGTCTGTGGCGTGACTTTCATAAAACATCCACAACATGCACCCGATTTTACCGGAACAATGGCTGTGCCCTTTGCCCATCTGTTGATTTTATTATATTTGGCAAGCAACGTGTGGTCTATACTTTCAAATAATTTTGTTTTTTCTTTATTTATTATTTTTATTTTATCGTCTATATCTTTCTTTTCTTTTAAATATTTATTTTCATAATCATTTTTGGCTTTTTCTAACTGTTCATATTTTTCCTGCTTAGATGAAGTTTCTTTAAATTTTACATCTATCTGTTCATCTAAAGATTCAATTTTTTCTTTTAATGTGATTTCGTTGGTTTTAGCTATCTCTATTTCTGTATTAATTGCCTTCAATTGCTTTTCGGATGTTGCTTCATTGATTTTTATATCCAATTTTTTTAATCTTTCCACGGCATCATTCAAAAGTTCTTTTTTATCACTCCTATCTTCTTCTATCTCTTTCAGCTCAGATTGCATTTTTTCAATTATCGTTTTTCTCTGCAGCATAACCTCGGCAATCTTATCGATTTTTGTATGTAGATTCTCGATGCTTTTTTCTAAGTCTGATATCTGTTTGTCAAATTTCTGGACTTCCAAAAGTTTATAAACATCTTGATTCAAAATCAGCCTCCTTGTTTTATTTATATTTCCACGGCAACTCGTCACTTTTGCTGATAACTATTTTTACATTTTTAAGTTTTTCGGATAAAATATCCGCAAGAATATGCTTTGAGCATATTTCTGTGTAGAAGTGTGTTGCATCAACAATATTTATGCCACTTTCCTTGGCGTAAAATGCCGTGTGGTGTTTTAAATCACCCGTTAAAAATAGATCAAAATCTTCTTTAATCTCATATACCATATCGGCACAGCTGCCTGAACATACCGCTATTTTTTTTACTATGCTTTTGTCGTAGCCCGTATATTTAACCCTGCTCACACCGAGTTTGTTTTTTATATATTCTATAGCTTCATTCAAGGGTATTGCTTTTTCCAATTCGCCAATTCTAAGGGGAGGAGTATTTTCAATGATGTTGACATCTTGCAGTTTCAGCATTCTGCATAACCTGTCATTTAAACCATCTTTTGCAATATCAAGGTTGGTGTGAAAAGCATAAACGCCGATATTATTTTTTATGGCTTCCTGTAGAACATTGTAAGGATACACACTGCTGTATATTTTCTTTATTGATTTAAATAATAGAGGATGATGTGCAATAACGAGATCGCAGTTATTATTTTCAGCTTCTTTTATTGTTTTCATGCCAACATCCAATGATAGCAACACACCTTTTATAATATTATCTTGCTTGGAAATTTGAAGACCGGAATTGTCCCAACCTTCTTGTAAGGATAAAGGAAAATATGCTTCTAATACATCAATTACTTCATCAACAGTCATTAATAAAAAATGGTGGGCCCACCAGGACTCGAACCTGGGACCAATGGATTATGAGTCCACTGCTCTAACCAACTGAGCTATGGGCCCCGTAACCACCTACTCACTGGACAATAAGAAGACACGAC
>CAJXLZ010000034.1 GCA_913056505.1 uncultured Desulfurellaceae bacterium | reverse complement strand
AGAATATTCGGATATATTAGGGATCTTTTTATAGCCAACTATTTCGGCGCAACCGTCTATACTGACCTTTTCTTTATAGCTTTTAAAATCCCAAATACATTTAGAAGATTGCTTGGCGAGGGTGCGGTTTTGTCTGGTGTTGTGCCGGTGATCTCCAAGCTTGAGGGCGAAAAAAAATCTTATGCCATAGGCAATATTATGTTCGTGTTTAGCATAGGATTGCTTATTATCGCAATAGTTGGCGTTCTGCTCTCTAAAGTCCTTATTCTACTGTTTGCTCCGGGTTTTTTAAATGGCCAGTACTATATTTTGCTTAATAATATGGTGAAAATAGTTTTCCCCTACATATTTTTTATAGGCTTGAGCGTTTTGATTATGGGGATACTGAACACATATAACCGTTTCACCCTGCCTGCTTTTGCACCTGTCTTGCTTAATATAAGCATAATATCTATTATCTACTTTTTCTACTATAAATTCCACACGCCTGTCTATATTTTGTGCATTGGTGTTATTGTGGGTGGCATACTGCAGCTTATTGTGTCTGTATCAGGTATGTTTATCTATAAAATACCGTTTCGGATGCATTTTCAAATAGAGGATTCAACAAGAGAGATACTGCATCTGATACTATTTTCCGCAGCAAGCGGCGGCATACTACAGCTTTCGGGTATAATAGATTCATTTTTGGCAAGTTTTATGAAGCATGGCAGTTTTTCATACCTTTTCTATGCGAACAGACTCTTTCAATTGCCATTTGCGGTTTTGTCTATAGCACTTATGCAGGCTTCGCTGCCGTCTCTATCAAAATTAAAAGGTGATGAGTTATGGAATAGGGTGAGCGCGTTGGCATATATTGTTGTAGGTTTTTCCATACCGGTTACGCTGTATGTTCTGTTTTTCGGGCAAGATGCTATTAGATTACTGTTCGGACACGGAAAATTCACTATAAGTGCTGTTCATAACACCTATATAGCTTTAGACTGGTTAATTCTTGGGTTTATATTTTTCTCTGAAGTTAAAATCCTGTCCAACTTTTTTTATGCTCAGAAGGATACAAAAACACCCCTGAAAGCATCATCTATAGCTGCCCTATCTAATATTGTAGCCTCTGTAGTTTTCGGTCTGTTGTTCGGATTTGCAGGTCTTGCCGCTGCCGTTAGCATATCCGGTGCAGTTAATGCGGCTGCCCTATTTTTTTATATAAGGCAAAAAAAGTATGATCTGTCACTAAAAACATTTTTTGATTATAAAATATTACTGCTTGGATTGGGATTGATATTGGCTTCACTGCTGATTATATACACTGTTAAAGCATTTCAATATGATTTTGTCGCGCGCCCGATCATAGCCGGATGTGTGTATCTATTCGCTGTTTGGTCTGTTTTAAAAAGTAGGATGAAACTGTAGCTGTCAAACGGTAAATTTGCAAGTTCAAGAAGCCTGCTAAGCGAAAGTTTCGATTGTCTCTAGCGGTTGGGCAGTTTACAGATACTCACTTTATCATATGGTTCGGCAAATAGTATACAATTTCCGGAAATATAGATAAAATGAGAATAACAAAAAGCATGATAAGAAAAAATGGAAAACTGTACTTTATTATATTGCCAACCTTCTCGTTTGAGATACCCTCTATTACGAACAAGCTAAAACCTACAGGCGGCGTTATTTGAGCAAGTTCAACCATTATTACAAGAAATATACCAAACCATAAAGGCTGAAATCCCGCATTCTGCATAATTGGCAAAATAATGGGTGTAGTCATAACAACCATAGATACACCATCAAGTATTGCGCCAAGCAAAAGGTACATAAATCCAACAATGGCAAGTAGTAGATATGCTGAAAGATTAGAGTGCGCCACATACAGACTCAATGCCCTGCTTATTCCAGTAAAACCTGCAACCTGAGACAGAAACGCCGCACCCATCATTATAAAGGAAATCATTATTGTTGTCTTAATGGTACTTGTCAAAGACAGCATAAAATTATGCCAAGTTAAATTTTTAAACAAAGCAGCTATAATCAAAGAGCCGACAACCCCAAGCGCCGCAGCCTCTGTTGGTGTTGCAAAGCCCAAATATATACTCCCAAGCACAAATAGTATGAGAATAAATACTGGCACGAGATTGCCTATTGATTTTATTTTATCTCCTATGGTGTATGACTCTTCTGATTTAGGCACTGAATTCGGTTTGATTGTTGTTACTACAGCTATATAAAATGAGTATAAAAAGCCTAGTAAAAAACCGGGTATAATACCTGCTATAAATAGTTTTCCTATGGACACATCAGACATAACACCGTATATAATCATAATAAGACTCGGTGGTATTAGAAAACCAATTGTGCCTGCACCAGCTAAAGAGCCCACAGACAGGCTTTTTGAGTAACCTCTCTTTTTTAGTTCGCTTAAGGTAATCTTGCCTACAGTTGCTGTTGTTGCAGCACTTGAGCCGCTGACTGCCGCAAAAATTGAACATGCAACAACATTTATATGGAGAAGCTTGCCAGGCACCTTTGAAAACCACGGCAAAAGACCGTTGAAAAGTTTATTAGATATATCTGTTTGGTACAGTATTTCGCCCATAAATATGAATAATGGCAGTGCAACAAGAGACCACGAATCAAGACTGTTCCATGAAGAATTGACTATAAGACCACCCACTTTAGACCATATAGATATCGTGGGAGGCAGTGAGAAATTATACAAAAGCATAGTCACTATACCCGTTGCAAATAGAGAAAAACCTATCCATAATCCCGAAAGCAGAAAAGCAAATAAGAAAATAACCATAGCTATAAAAAGCATTAAAGGATCAGAAATCATTTAATTTCCTTCAATAGCTCACCGACAAGCTGCAGAGAAAGCATTAAAAAACCTATCGGCATAAAGATTTGAGGAATATAAATAAGCGTTTGAGCAACAGTATCTGCCCTCATTTTATATATGTAGGCTTGCCATACCATTAAAATCGAATAGTATAGAGCGAATAAGCTTATTAAAAAGGCTAATAACGTTACTGCTATCTTCAATATTTTTGATATCGGTCTAGGGAGTTTGGATGAAACAACGGTTATTTTTATATGTGCATCTTCTTTAAGCGCAAAAGATAGACTGAGCATCACAAATGCCGCAAACATGTATGCACTGTACTCTTCCGTTATTATAATTGACGAATTAAAAAAACTCATTAAAATAACATTTACAGCTATTAAAAGTATTATTGCAATAAGCAGGACTGATGATAGATAGGCTCCCCACAAAGAAAGCCTATCTATTGTTTGCACAATTTTTTCCAACATTATTTATTAAAATATTTCTCTATAATCTTTTTCTCATCGCTTGAAGATTTTTTCAAAAATGCTTTGATTATATCTTTAGCAGCCTTATTCATCTCTTTTGTCAATTCTTCAGTAGGCTGTTCTACAACCATTTTATGATCTGTTAATATCTTTAAATCCTTTTTTGTTATATCCTCTGAATATTTCCATTGCGATTTTTCTACTTCTGATGCAGCTTTAAGCATGGCACTTTGCTGTTTTTTCGATAGAGCCTTCCAATAATCAAGATTGATAGTGACCATGTTTAGCGGGTATGCATAGTGTATATCTGTGAAATATTTTAAAACTTCCCAAAATTTACCGTTTTTTGTGGATTCTGCACTTGTTAAAACACCTTGTAGCATATTTGTTCTCAAAGCGGAGTAAACATCGCCCCAGGGCATTGATATAGCGTTTGCTCCAAGAATTCTTAAGAAATTAGCACCGTTTTTATCATAAGTTCTTATTTTCAATCCTTTAAGATCCTTGGATGATTTAACCGGTTTTTTTGTTACAAGGCCGCTTGGAGGCCACGGAGCAGCATATAAAAACTTCTGATTCCATTTGAGGGCTGCCTTTTTATAAAGAGGTTTACTTTCTTCATACAAACTCCTTGCATCTTTGTAGGAATCAACAAGGCGCGGAAGGGAACTGATACCGAAAACATGCTCACTGCCAGCGACAGCACCCATCAATATGTCAGACATAGGAACTTGGCCATTTCTCACAACCCTGAGAAGCTCAGATCCCTTAAAACCTAAGCTGCCTCCTGGATAAACCGTGATAACAACACTGCCATTCGTGTATTGTTTAACAAGTTTTGCAAACTTCACAGCGCCCATTGTATGAATACTGGAAGGACCGTAAATAGCGTTAAGATTCATCTTGATGACTTTTGCATTTGCATTTGTCACCGCAAACATAAATACAGCGACTAAAACCAAAACCAACCTTTTCATAAAAAACCTCCTTGAAAAAAATTTTTACTTCCCATAGCCACCGCCTCCAGGTGTCTCTATCCTTAATATATCACCCTTTTTTATTTTTGTGTTGAATTTGGATGGCATTTCTATTGCTCTTGAATCTTTTATTAACACGTTTCTGCCTTTTTGTCCGCTTAACCCGCCTTTTAAACCATACGGTGCTCTTTTCCTTCTTTCGGAAAGCACTGTAACCTCAGCATCAGACATAAGCTTTATTTCCCTTACTAATCCATCCCCACCGTAAAATTTGCCTTTTCCACCTGATTTTCTTCTTATTGAATATTCCATAACCATAAATGGGTAACTGTACTCCAACGCCTCTATAGGTGTGTTAAGCGTATTTGTCATATGTGAATGAACAGCATTTTCTCCGTGTGCGTTAGATGATGCTCCCATACCTCCACCCAGTGTTTCGTAATAGGTAAAGGGTTCATTTGTTCTTTCATCTATGCCACCTATTGCCACATTGTTCATCGTTCCCTGCGATGCAGCGGGTATTTTATCTTTTAGAGCTTTTGAAAGTGCACCAAGTATAACGTCCACTATACGTTGAGATGTTTCTACATTACCGCCCACAACCGCTGCAGGGAAAGCAGCATCTACGAGACTATGTTTTCTCGTTATAACCTCAATGGGTTTTAAGCAGCCCGCATTTGTAGGTATATCTTCCTTTACTAAAGATCTAAAGACATACAAAACAGCAGACAGTGTTATTGCGTATACAGCATTTATACTACCCAAAACCTGATCATCTGTTTGCGTGAAATCAAGTATAGCTTTATCGGAGTCTATTGTTATTTTTACCTTTATTTTTATATCATTCTTTTCTATACCGTCATCGTCCATATAATCCTCAAAGACGTATTCACCGTCAGGAATCTCAAGAATTGTTTTTCTCATAATATTTTCAGAATAGTCTATCAGACTTTTTGAGTAAAAATCTACCATTTCAAGGCCGTACTTTTCAATTAGCTCTTCCATTCTTTTTACACCCGTTATGTTAGCCATAATTTGAGCTAAAAAGTCTCCTTCACGCTCATACGGCGTTCTAACGTTGTTGAGGAAAAAAGACATAAGTTGTTTATCTAATTCTCCCTCTTTAACAAGTTTTAAAGGCGGTATAATTATACCTTCTTGGAATATGCTTGTGGAAAGCGGCATAGAGCCTGCGCTTATACCACCAATATCGGAATGATGCGCCCTATTTGCAACAAAAAATACAGGCTTATCAATGCCATTTGTAAATACGGGTGCAACGATAGTTATGTCCGGAAGATGCGTTCCACCCTTAAAAGGGTCATTCGAAACAACCATATCACCGGGTTTAAAATCATACTCTTTAATGGCCTCCTTAACAGATAAGGGCATTGAGCCAAGATGCACCGGTATATGAGCAGCCTGAGCAATCATATTGCCGACATCATCAAAAACAGCACAGGAAAAATCTCTCCTTTCTTTTATATTTGGAGAAAATGCCGTTCTATTCAACGACACACCCATCTCCTCAGACACAGAAGAGAGTTTATTTTTAAATACCTCAAGCATAATAGGATTAGGCTTCATCGCTATCTCCTTGAATGTCTATTATTAAATTTCCGAATTTATCTATTATTGCGACACTGTCAGGCGGCAGAACAATGGTTGATGAATATTCAACAATAATAGCAGGACCTTCTACAACATTGCCGCACATTAGCTTATCCCTTGATATGATTTTTGTTTTGTGCATCTTTGAATCAAAGACAACATCCTTAATGCCCAGAACAGCATCCTTGCGTACAGTTTCTGATCTACACTCCATTTCCTCAAATTCAGGTTTCTTTGGAATACCTCTTGCTCTTAACCTTAAATTTACTATCTCTATCTTTTTATTTCTATCTGCATAGCCATAGCTCTTTTTATGGAGCTTATGAAAACTGTCGATATAGTTTTCATCAAACGGAACCATTATCTCATAGGATTGGCCAAAATATCGTATGTCAAGGTAGTGCTCAAGCAACATATTTTTATCATCTATACCCTCTTTTTTAAGATCATTTATACCTTGCTCATCTAACGGTTTAAACATCTTTTCTATACTTTCAAAATTGGTATGTTTGCTCTTAAGCATAATAGTTAGCGAGTAGTCTTTTATTATGTCGGCCATAAGCATGCCTGCAGCTGAGAGTATCCCGGGATTTTTAGGTACAAATACTTTTGGAATATGCAGAAGAGACGCTAAAAAAGCTGCATGCATTCCACCGGCACCGCCGAAAGAAAATAGAGCAAATTCTCTTGGATCAAATCCTTTTTCAACAGAGATAACCCTTATTGCCTTTTCCATAGAGGCATTTGCAACATCCAATATTCCTTCAGCCAGTTCCATTTCGCTTAAGCCGATATCATTTGACATTTTTTTAAAGTATTCATTCAGCTTTTCTCTTTCAAGCTTCATATTGCCGCCCAAAAAATATTCAGGTATGATTCTTCCAAGGTAAAGGTTTGCATCGGTTACAGTAATCTGTTTGCCTTTGCCGTAGCATATGGGTCCTGGATCTGCTCCTGCACTTTCCGGGCCTACTTTTAGTGATCCGCCTGCATCAAGATAAGCTATGGACCCGCCACCTGCACCTACTGTATGTATATCTATCATAGGTACATTAACGGGAAAATCTGCAATTTTTGATTCAAAGGTTAAAGGCAATTTATTGTCTATCAAGGCAACGTCCGTTGATGTTCCGCCCATATCAAATGTGATTAATTTTGAGTAACCTGCCATTTTCCCTATTTCATAAGCGCCGACTGCACCTCCTGCAGGTCCTGATAGAATAGTTCTAACAGATTCATTCATAGCAACATCGGCAGATATACTGCCACCGTTTGATTGCATAATCCTCAGCTCATTGTTGTCTATTTTATCTATAATATGTCGTATATATCGCTTCATTTTTGGCGACACATAAGCATTTATTATTGTAGTAGATGCACGCTCATACTCTCTAAACTCAGAGAGTATTTTATGCGATAAAGAGACAGGTAAAGACAATTTTTTTAGGCTTTCTTCAACTTGTAGTTCATGCTTGGGATTTAGATAAGAAAATAGGAAACAGACAGCTATGGATTCAGGTTTTATTTTCTCTATTGCACTAACAAGATTTTCAAGTTCAGTCTCATCTATATCTTTTATAATTTTACCTTCTGAGTTCACCCTGCAGTCTATACCGAATCTCAATTCTTTTGCTACAAGCTGCGGTTTTCTCTTGTATGATAGGTTGTAAAGTTCACCTCTATTCTGTCTTCCTATCTCTATGATATCTTCAAATCCTTTATTGGTAATAAATATTGTGTTTGCACCTTTTGCCTCAAGTATAGCGTTTGTTGCAACAGTTGAACCGTGAACAACTTTATAATCTTTAGTTTTTAAAACATGATTTAAGCCTTTAAGCAGAGATTCCGCAGGGTTAGACGGAGAAGATAAAAGTTTATAAACGCTCCAATTACCGTCAGCTTTATATATAAAATCAGTAAATGTTCCACCTGTATCCACACCTACTATTTCCATAATAGTTTATCCTCCAACTATATTGCTATCTATACTATCTATAAAATTTTTAATAAGCAAAATACCATCGCGATCGTCAAATCTGTTGTATGCGATAATCTTCGGCACATTTTTAAATATTTTTTCGTTATTGTTTATTATCCATTTAAAAGCAACAACGATATCTGCTGAATTCAATAATTGTTTATTTTCCAAGAGTTCGTCTATTCTATATATTTTTAAGTTAAATATACCCGTAGATATTCTATTTTTCAGATATAATGCTCTTTCTTTATCTTCATCCGAAGCAGCAACGTATATGAGTGTAGAATTACTGGCTATGTTTTTTGAACTGCTTAGTGCGTCAAAAGGATATGTGGTATGTATAGGAAAAATTTTCACATTACCACTTAAATTTTTAAGTTTGTTAACGGAATAAAACGGCGTAATAACAGCCTTTATTGAATTAGAATTTGACAATACTTCTCTTGTAAGGTTTTCGTAATAGATAGGTTTTATCTTTATATTCAAAAGATCACTCAACTCCCTTGCCCCCATGAATACAATTTCAGGGTCTTCCTCTGTATATATAATCTTCGTTTCCGCATTATCAAAATTGTATTCATGCAAAGAA
>CAJXLZ010000033.1 GCA_913056505.1 uncultured Desulfurellaceae bacterium | reverse complement strand
TTGTGGGAATGTAGGTCGTTGCCGGATTCTTGTTTCTTTCTTATGTACCTATCTTTTTTTACTTTTATTCTTCACTGATACTACTATTTCTCTAGTGGAATTATTTTTACTTGTGGGCTAGCAAAATAGTGTTATTGTAGTAGCTTATATTGGTCACGAATAGGGTTTTTTTCATAGACTCCAAGATGTTTTATTTTGTTTGCAAAGAAGAATAATTCTTCCAATGCCAGCTTCAGCCTTTTTTCGTTAGGATGTGCATCAATGTCAATATGAAAACGGCTAACCTGTATTGAGCCAGCTGTTGCGTAGCTTTCTATTTTTAATAAGTTGACCCCATTAGTGGCAAATCCTCCTAGTGCTTTAAACAAAGCAGCTGGGATATCTCGAACTTGAAAGACTAAGGAAGTGATATAGTGTTTGTTTGCTTCAAATTTCGGTATGACTTCATCTCTAGATAAAATGATAAAACGGGTGACATTACCGGCTAAATCTGAAAAATTTTCTTGTAGTATTTTTAAATTATAAAGTTTTGCTGCTAGTTTGGAAGCAATAGCTCCATATCGTATATCGTTTTTTTCACTGACTTCTTTTGCTGAACCTGCCGTGTCAAATTTAGCCATGGCGGTCAAATCTAAATCTATAATATTTTTATAGCATTGGGCGAGTGCCTGTGGATGAGATCCTACATATTGAATATCCTCTATTCTGGAGTCATGTGTGCCTAAAAGACAGTGATTGACTGGTTCAAAATGTTCTTTGATAATAAAAAGTGATAATTTAGGAATGAGTCGATAAATCTCTTCAACGCGTCCAGCAGTAGAATTTTCGACCGGTATCATAGCAAAGTCTGCAGTTTTCATTTCTACGAGTTTCATTGCCTTCTCAAAACTCTCGCATGCTATTGAGATAGATTTCGGAAAAGAGTTTTTACATGCCAAGTGAGAATAGGCTCCCTCGACACCTTGATATGCAATCACTTTATCGTTCATTTTTGGCCTTCTTTTTATTTAAATCTTATCACAGATAGGCTAAAAAAATAGTATAATCTTGTATGACAATAAATGCAAATCAGAGAAAAGCATACCTTTTTGGATTACTCTCCGTGTTGCTGTGGTCAACGGTAGCGAGTGCATTCAAGCTGTCGCTTCAGTATCTTACACCGACGCAATTGTTGTTTTATTCAGTGATGGCTTCAATCGTGATGCTTTTTATGATTATTGTCAAAGAAAAAAAGCTACATTTGCTAAGTCAATACCCTAGACAGGTCTATTTTCGAGCCTCTCTTCTTGGTGCATTAAATCCCTTTTTATATTATTTAGTGCTGTTTAAGGCTTATGATCTGTTGCCAGCGCAAGAAGCACAACCTATTAATTATACGTGGGCACTGACTTTGAGCTACCTCTCTTTCTTTATGCTGAAACAAAAATTAAGTATTTATGATTTTTTAGCCGGTATTATTTGTTATTTTGGTGTCTTGGTAATCTCAACGCATGGTGAACTTTTGAGTTTTCAGTTTTCATCAACTGTTGGTGTTATGCTAGCTTTCTTATCGACGATATTGTGGGCATTTTATTGGATTTTTAATACAAAATTGCGCATGGACCCAGTTGTTGGACTTTTTATCAGTTTTGTGTCTGGATTTGCTCTAATTATCCTTTATATACTTTTTTCGTCTCATACACTGATCTTTAATTTTTATGGATTTTTAGGCTCGGTTTATGCAGGTTTCTTTGAGATGGGTATTACCTATGTTTTTTGGCTAAAGGCGATGAAACTCACAACCAATAGTTCAAAAATTGCCAATCTCATTTTTATCTCCCCCTTTGTTTCTTTAATCTTTATACATTTCTTCGTGGGTGAGACAATTTACTTATCAACTTTTATTGGGTTGATACTAATTGTAGCTGGTTTATTGGTGCAACAAAAAAAACCAAGAAAAACACTTTAAATTTTTAACACTTTGTATAGTTGTATCTATGTTTATTTTTACAAAAAACTTTTCTCTCAAATCTTTTTCTTGAAGCAGTAAATTAATAATTTTTTCATCTATTTTTTCTATTAAATCCAAAAGAAGAGTTTGGTTTAATTCTGTTTTATTTTTATTCCAAAGCCTATTATCAGATTTTAGTGTATCAAGTATCAGTTGTTTTAATTTGTTACTATTCATATTAACCGCCATTTATAAATTAAAAATTATAACCATCTTTTGCCCTACCCTCAAGATGTGGTTACAAGTGAGTATGCAAAACATCTTTGTTTTTTTATTATAGTAGAATTGTAGAAAAATGCCAAATTCTCTTTTTCATCTCCTTTTTGTTCATTTGCCAAACCTCCTTTTGTTGTTATTATACTGATACTCAACCTTATTTATAATGGCTTTTAAGTACTAATCCACGTCCATAGGATGCTTCAATTTTACATCAATAGCCTTTCCATCGCTTCCAAGCGGATATATCTGTTTAATGCTCGCACTATTAAGACTTGCTACAAAATATGGTTAATGGTATATTTTAAAAGGTTCAAATCTGATCTCTTTTGCGGAAAAGAACAGATAAAATAGGTTAAAAATTAAGGACAATAGAATGAGCAAGTTTAAATTTGATCTATCCAATTACATAAATTTAAAAATCTTTCTAATTCTAATACTTGCTATTTTTGCCCTGTCTGTATATGTCCGCTATGATCAATACAATAGATGGAAACAACAACCTTCACTATATTTTACAGACAACTATCCGGCTATGACAACACTTGATGCCTATTATTGGCTCAGATATGCCAAAGAGGATAAGAACGGCACATATTATCAAAATGACAACGACACACTGAGGGCATATCCCGACACAACCGAGTTGTCTAAACCTGTGCCGCTTTTGAGCTTTTTAATTTCAAAATTTTCGAGCTTATTAAATATAAGTATATACAAAACGGGGCTTTTGCTTGTGCCTATATTGGCAAGCCTCTTTATCATTCCTATGTCTCTATATTTTTACTATTCAAATATGCCAATGGCAGGCATTATAGGCTCATTTGTAGGCACATTCAGCTGGATGTATTTCATCAGGACATCAATGGGCAGGGTCGATACGGATCTGCTGCAACTGTTTTTTCTTTTTCTATCATCGCTCTTTCTATTTTTAATCTCAAAAGAAAAAGATAAAAAACCTATCTATCTGTATTCGATTTTTATGGGCGTGACACTTGCGCTGTTCGGATGGTGGTATGCTCATACTGGCATAATATTGGTTTATATGCTCTTGCTTGCCGTTATACTCTATATAAACAAAATCAACTTAAAAACATCGTCTGTTGCATTTTTGCTTTTCATTATCTTTTCAAACCCTTTGTATGTCTATGGCGGATTTTCAAGTTTTGTCGGTTTTCTGAATAACTATTTTTCGATAACAAATTCTTCATCAGGCTTTCCAAATATTTTAAAAACCATCACAGAAGCGCGTCATGTAAGCGCAATAAAAGTAATATCATACATTCTGTCCAGCCAATTTATCGATATTTTAGGTTTAACAGCATTTGCTATATCTATTCTATTCTTAAAGAAGAATTTTATACCGCTTTTACCGATTTTGTTGCTTGGGATTCTATCATTCAAAAGTTCCGAAAGATCGGTTATGTTTCTGTCTGTGTTCGTTGGTGCGGGCATAGGATTTATACTGGATTTTGCCGCAAATTACATATTAAAAACTTCAAAAATAAAAAAACTATGGGTATCCCTATCAACAATTGCCGCATCTTTTATTGTAATATTCATCTTAAGCGGATTTACAGCTATTAAATTTTTGCCGCGCCCCTCTATTGCGCCCGATATAATACATTCATTTATTGAAATAAAGCATAAAATAAAATATGCCAATATATTTAGCTGGTGGGACTATGGATATGCCATTGAGGATATTGACGGATTTGCCACATATCACGACGGTGGGGCTCATGGCGGCGCGCGAACCTACTTTGCAGCTTACGGCTTTGTTAATGATAATCAAACAAAACTATACAATACAATATCCTATATTGATCATTTCGGCATAGACTCAATGGAAAAAAATATTAAAGAAAACGGAGCAAAAATATCGGATATTATTGATAATGTAACGAACTACAACAAGCCCGTTCAATCAAAAAATGATTACATACTATTTACGCGTGATATGATAGGCAAATTCGGCGCAATAAACTATATCGGTAACTGGGATTTTAGACATAAAAGCTCTAATACTGAAGGTTTTCACATAATGTTATGTAGTAGCTTCAAAAACAACATACTTAAATGCATGGGCAATACATTTGACTTAAACAGGGGGCTTATAGATAATAAAATTCCTATAAAAAGGGTTGTTGTTTCAGGAAACGGTTATGTTATAAATACTCAAGAATACTCCGAAAACGGCGTAAACTTAGAGATATTGCTTAAAAATAGAAGGATTTTATTTGTCCTTTTGTGCAGTGATAGAGTATTTAAGACAAATTTTAACCAAATGTACATTTTAGGTCATTACAATAAAAAATATTTTAAAGAGGTTTATAATAACTTCCCATCTGCAAGGCTATTCAGGGTTAAGTAATCTTTGTGTTTCTTATTCTATAGATTCCTGCGTGTTAGACTACCGAAAAATGATTTTAATTCTGCGGCAATATCTTTCAAATTATATTTTTCTACCGGCACAAAAACAGCATTCTGCGAAATGAATCTGCCGTGTAGATGTTCCACTTCCTTAATGAGCTTATCCGTATCTATATTAGCATCGGGATAAAATTCAGCAACAACCCCTTTTTTTGACAGACTCAACATTTTAACAAATGCAGCCTTTGCATATATTTTTATAATAGCAATATAAAGCAGGTTCTCGACCGGTTTTGCAAGAACACCAAACCTATCCTTCAGATCATTATGTATAATTTCAATATCTTCTTCATTTTTACTATTGGCAATCATTTTATATATACTAAATTTATCATCAATTTGTGCAAATTCATCAGGAATATATGCATCAAATGAGCTTTTAACCTCAATATCTCTGCTCACAGGCTCTTTTTTCATCTCCGCCAATGCCTCTTCCATCATATGCACATATGTTTCAAAGCCTATAGATTTAATATTCCCCGATTGATCCTTGCCCAATATATTGCCTGTACCCCTCAACTCCATATCTTTAAGCGCTATATTAAAACCAACACCCCTCTCAACAAACTCTTTCATATAGGCAAGTCTTTGCTTGGCTTTGCGATTTATGCCGGCATGCGTCAAGAGATAAGCATAGGCTGTTCTATCGCCCCTCCCCACTCTGCCGCGCAACTGATATAGATCACTTAATCCAAAATTTTCGGAATTATCTATAATAATTGTATTTGCATTTTTTAAATTAAGACCCGATTCCACAATGGATGTTGTTATGAGGATTCTGATTTTATTGCTCTCAAACTGTTTGAATGTATCCTTTATGTCATATTTAGACATTTGGGCATGCACAATGCCCTTTGCCACATTGGGAATAATGCTATCCAACTCATTCTTGATGTGCTCTATATCTTCAATCCTATTATGTACAAACAGCACATTTCCGCCTCTTGACAATTCTCTTAATACAGCATCACGTATAACGGCACTCTTTCTCTTCAACACAAAAGTTTCTATGGGTTTTCTCATTAAAGGCGGCGTTTTTATTATGCTTATATCAAAGATGCCGCTTAAACCCATATTAAGTGTTCGAGGAATGGGTGTTGCACTCAGATAGAGCATATCTACATTAGCATAGCGTGATTTTAGATGTTCCTTTATCTTTACGCCAAACCTTTGCTCCTCATCAATAATAACAAGAGATAGATTCAAAAATTTTATTTTATCTGAATACACAGAGTGGGTGGCTATCAATATATCTATTTTTCCGTTTTTTAAATCCGCATATATCCCTTCTTTTTGTTTTTTTGTTGTAAATCTATTTAGAAGTTCTATTCTGACCGGCATATTTTCAAAACGCATTTTAAATGTGTTGTAGTGCTGTAAAGATAGTATCGTTGTAGGAGACATAACAACAACCTGTTTGTTATTAAAGACGGCAATAGCTGCGGCACGCATAGCCACCTCTGTTTTGCCGAATGATACATCGCCGCAAATAAGTCTGTCCATAGGCACATCCTTTGACATATCGTTTTCAACATCCTTTATTGCCTTCATCTGATCGGGTGTCTCTTCATATTCAAATGATGTTTCAAATTCCCTATACATAATCGTATCTATTGTATAAGGCGGACGCTTGATAAGCTGTCTTTGTGCATATGAATGAACAAGTTCACTTAATATTTTGCGAATAGATTTCTTAATTGAGGACTGCTTACGCTGCCATCTATTAGATTTAAGCGAATCAATTTCAGCGCTTCCACGGTATTCAAAAAGAAGTTCCATATTTGTTATCGGAACATATAGTATATCGTTATCCTTATATTCTATCTTAAGAAAATCCTGATATAGCCCATCTACATCAATCTTTTCTATTCCTCTATAAATGCCTATGCCATAATTTTTATGAACTATTTTTGAACCATTCTCAAAAGTTTTTCTGCTATAGGCTGTCTTTACAACCGGCTTTTGAATAACCTTGCCAAATAGGTCCTCAAACCCTAAAAATGATATTGAATTCTCTCTATCCCAAAAACCGTGTTTCAAAAAACCATCCGACAGATAGAACCCATACATTACAGGCTGAATATCGCCATTAATAACTGAAAATTTCACACCCTTATCCTGCAAAAATCTGCTTACCCTCTCCAAACGCGATTTTGATGCACATGTCAATATAATCCTGTTTGTTATGGACTTTTCCAAAATAACATCTATTTTTTCGTCTATTGATAAATTATCTGCAAACAACGGCATATAATTACTACTAAAATCACAGCTTTGAGATTGTCCTATAAGCTGCTCAATATGCTCCCTTTTTAAGAATAAATTTGCTGTCGTATCTTTATAAAATTGAAATTTCTCATAGACATTATTTAGAAAATCGCTATCCACAGATACACAATGTTTAAGATGCATGAAGTCATTATAATCATTCAGGTGGGCAATATGATTTTCCTGTTCCATCAATGCATAACCGAATTCATCATTTTCATATCTATATTCGCCGGCAATAAGTATAACAGCCTGTTTCAAATGCTCATATGTGCGCTGATTGCTTGGGAAAAATAGCCTTATGTCATCTATGTTGTTATCAAAAAAATCAAGCCTAATAGGTTTATCATACATACAAGAGAAAATATCAACAATGCCGCCACGCACAGCAAACTGACCGGGACTTTCAACATAATTTACCCGCTCATAATTCATACTTAAAAGTTTTTTCACAAGTATATCTATCTTAACATTGTCATTTATAGAAAGTGTAAAAAAACTGTCTATAAATTTTTCTTCTGCTATGACAGGTTGCACAAGTGCCTCGATATTCGTTAGAAATAGACTATTTTTAGAGTTTATCAGCTGATATAACGCATAAATTCTGTCCCTTATAATTTTATTAGATGGCGGAATGGCGGATTTTGGAGCAATTTCATATGAATAAAACTTGGCAATATTGAAATATTTTTTAAAAAAGTTATTAAAAAAATCTGCCGCATCAGCTATTTCATCTATTTCAGAATTATTTCTTACTATAAGAGCATTGGAATCACCGTTAATTAACCTATATGCAAGTAAAGAGTTGTTCATTTAATAAAAATGCAATAATTTCCCACAACAGGCTGGACAGTATCCTTTGCAAATTGTACAGCTTCATCCTTTGTTGAGAATAGACCAACGATGACGCGATACAACGCCTCTTCATTAACATAAACCTTTGCAATACTGATATTTTTAAAGTAGCGGGACATCTTATTTCTATACCTCACAGCGTTATTTAAAACCGAAAATGAGGCTATCTGCACGGCATAATGTTTTGAAAATATATCATTTGTGCTAACATTTTCTTCCGATTTCATCAATTTAGATTTATAATTAAAACTATTCTTAGCATGCGCAGAAACCACTGTCAATTCTACCGGCGCCGTACCAACTCCTACGATACCTAACTGTTTTGCAGCAGCATAAGACAGATCTATTATTCTATTCTTTACAAATGGGCCCCTATCATTTATCCTAACCACAGTTTCACGTCCGTTATTCAAATTTTTTACCATTACATATGTATTAAATGGTAGTGTTTTATGGGCTGCAGTATACGCATACATATTATATATCTCACCATCGGCTGTTTTTCTGCCGTGAAATTCATAACCATACCACGATGCAACACCGCGTTGCCTAAAGCCTTTTCTTACACTCTTCATTATATGATAAGGATAGTATCCGCCCCTTATACTCTCAACAAAGTTATTATTATAGCTGTGTTTTTTAGGTATATATGAACAAGAATAGAATAGTATAGAAAACATAATAACTAATACTAAACCTTTTTTCATACTATTTTCCCTTTCACAATATCTGACAACTCGTCCAATGAATAGTTGGATGGGTCTATTTCATTAAA
>CAJXLZ010000032.1 GCA_913056505.1 uncultured Desulfurellaceae bacterium | reverse complement strand
TTATACTGTGTATGCTGCTGAATACTGTCAAGTAATCCTCGCCTAATATGTTTAAGATGATCTTGCGTATGCTGTTTCGATAATCTGCTTTATATATAATCATAAGATACGCAATGAGAGGTATTAAAACAAAAGCCACAGCAGCCGACGCACCCTTAATAACACCCAATACGGATGTAACTGCGAAAGATGCCAGATGAGATTTTATCGGATTTAGAATACTGTTTGTAAAATAATCTATATTGCCCTTATAACCCAAATGTTCACCAACATAAGAATAGACACTATTTATATATTGATGGATATGGTCTATCAAGAAAGGCATCTGTTTTTCCAATTCAACAAGCTGATCTGCAAGTGGCGGTATTGTATAAACAATAGATAGGCCTATGATGACAACAAACAGCACCACAGTAAAAAGACCTGAAGCCCATATTGGAATGCCAAACCTCATAAAAAATTTTCCGGCTGGATATGAGGCCTCGGCAATCAGATACGATATGCCCACTATTATAGTTGCAAATGTAAGCTTAAAAAACAGAAGATATATACCCCCGATTACAACAATAATAAAGATCGCATATTCTAATAAACCGGAGGTATAATCTATTTTCAACTATATTACCTCTTCGTCTTCACCTTCCTGCAATCTTGCACGAATTTCCTTTAACCTTTCCTTTTCTTCCTGCATAGCCTTCTTGGCTTCATCAATACTTTCTATTATTTTGTTCTTCTTATCCTGAGCATAACCCAATCCTTTGTCAATAAGCTGTTTTGAATTATCGGCTATTTTTGTCGCAAGATCGGTTATCTTTTCCTCCAACGAATTTTTTTGCTCAATTAATGATTTTCTTTTCTCATCTGTAAAATCCGACATAGCATTCTTTATACCCTCTGATTTCTCACTCTGTAAAAATTTTGTTATTACTATGCCTATAATAACAGAAGATGCTATACCAATACCTAAAAAAACTGTACTTCTACTCATTTTCCCTCCTTTTGGTAAATTTTGAAATTAATGAAGTAACTCCCGTCAAATATATATATATAGTATCAAGTTTTTCTTCTATTGCCCCCACTCTGTCAAAAAGATAATTTATGTGTTTCTTGGTCCTAACTCTAGTTTCGTCTGCGAGATTGACTATTTTATCTGCCGTATCTTTTGTAGTATCCAGGATATCAACTGTCGTATCCTTTGCTTTTTGGCTAACACCCTTGGCGTCTTCAGATATAGACTTGGCAGCATCCATTATCTGTTGAGCTTTATAAACTACATCTTTGAAGTTATTCGCGTATAGTTCAACCTCTTTTTTTAATTCATCCATCCTTCCTTTTAAATCGGAATACAGCTTTGCAACTATAACAAGTGCAAAAACCGCTGCAATTGCCAAAATTAAATACACGCCTGCTATAACAGCAAGTGAAATCTCCCCTACAGACATAAAAACCTCCTAAAAAATATTTCAACAATTATACTATTTACACAGAACAAATCAATCTAAAGCTTTTTTACCGAAAATATTTGCTATAATATCGCTTGCCGATTCCTCAACGGATCTGTTTGTAACATCTATTATGTGCCATTCTGGATGTTTTCTGAATATATCTTGGGCATATTCTATCTCTTCATATATTTTACCCAATGATGCATAATTGCCGCCTTTTATACCAAGTTTCTTTGCCCTTTGCTGCCTTATTTCATAAAGTCTCATAGGATCTATCTTTAAACCTACAATTTTTTTCTGATCTACTTTTTTTAAAGCATCAGGCAATTTTTCCCCTTTCACCAAAGCAAAATTCGCAACTTTATATCCTTCTTGAGCCAAATAGACACTCAGCGGCGTTTTGCTTGTTCTTGATAAGCCAATTAATATTATATCGGCTTCATCCAAATTTTTAGAACTTCTGTTATCATCATGTTCTACCGTATATTCTATAGCTTTAATTTTATCAAAATACTCATCACTGACTCTATGCAGCAATCCTGTTTTATTAATAGCTTTCTGTCCTAAAAAATTCTCAAATTTCTTTGTAAAATATTCAAATATATCTACAATCTCTATGCCATTTTCCTTAAATTTCTTCAGTGCATAGCTTCTTATATCACTTTGCGCTATGGTACTTATTACAAGTGGTCTTTCTACTAACGCTTCCTTTAATACAGCATCTACCTTCTCTTTTGTTGTGATTCGTGTAAATTTTCTTTTCTCAATATTCACATTCACAAATTGAACAAGGAATGCCCTGGCCACCTTAGATATTGTTACACCGGTGCTGTCAGATACAAGATATATAACTTTTTTCTCATTTTCCATAAATTCACCTACACACCTAATTTAATTATATTATACAATGTAATGATTATACTAAAAAGCACAAAAATCAATATAGATACAACCGGCGGCATAATATCTGCTTTACCCATAGATGTCAATACAACAAGCATGCCTAAGTAAGCTGTAAATATCAGCCCCCCTAAAAATACATTTTTTATAAAATCACTTTTCCTCGGTGTTATTTTAAGAACAAAGATTAAAGAAATTATGGTTAAAATAACAGATGAGAATGGGTACATAAGTTTAAATATTATAGACGCCCGATAGTAATAAGATTCACTCGGGTATGCCTTCATATCTTTTATGAGTCTGCTAAAAGATGGCATCGACAGTTCCTTATCGGATAGCACAAAATCCTCAGGCTTTAATTTAATATTCAAAATAAGATTTGTTTTATGTACTTTATTAAACATGCCCACCAAATTCGTCTCATTAACACCGTACAAAACAAGCTTATCTTTTCCTACAATCCCCTCGTTGGCAGATATTACCTTGATAATTCTATCATCTTTAGAAATTTTATATATTTTGATATTTTTTGCTTTATCCTTATGCAAACGCGATATATTTATAAAAAATTGCCCTTTTTTTGACCAAACAGATCCATAATCTTTATCTATTTGAAATTTTTTTATATATGCAACTTTATTTGCTGCCTTATTGATAATAAATTCATCTGAAACAAACATAAAAATAGCTGCAAAAATGGAAAAAACAGTTATGGAAAAGGAAATCTTAAATATATTAATGCCGCTTGAACGCATCACTATAGTTTCATTCCTCATAGATAGAAATCCCAAGGCAATAAGACTGGAGAGAGCAACGATAATCGGAAGACTCCAATAGATGATAACCGGCGTATAATATATATAATATTCTATTACAGATAATATGTTGACGGAATTCTGTATTACCGTAGAAATAGATCCGAAAAAATCCGCAATATAGAAAAGCAATAGACTTAAAAGCAACGAGAAAGTAAAAACTTTTATGAAATTCAGCAGTATATATTTATGAATTATTTTCATAATTGTCGTATATTTCCCAATGACGCAATACTATAGGTACAATAGATTCAAATGTTTTCAAATCAAGCATAGTAGAGGCATCGGAAAGCGCCTCTTTGGGATTGGTGTGAACCTCGCAGAATAGGCCATCTACACCAATACTTGCTGCGGCATAAGCTAAATATTTTGCATATTCCGGTGTGCCGCCGGATGTGCTTTTCAAGCTGGGCAGCTGCATAGAATGTGTCACATCATAAATTACAGGATAGCCAAACCCTTTCATAATAAGCATACCCCTAAAATCTACAACAAGATTATTATAGCCGAAACTTGAGCCGCGTTCCGTCAGCATAATATTGTTGCTGCCGGTAGATTCAACCTTTTTAACGATATTTTCCATATCCCAAGGCGCCATAAATTGGCCTTTTTTTATATTTACGGTTTTCTTAGTTTTTGCAGCAGCTACAACAATATCTGTTTGCCTGCACAAAAATGCCGGAATTTGTATAATATCAACAACATCTTTGACAATCTCAGCCTGATCCGGTATATGTATATCGGTAGTTATCTCAAAATTAAACTGTTTTTTTACCTTAGATAATATTCTTAATCCCTTATCTATACCCAATCCTCTGAAAGAATCGATTGATGTTCTATTGGCTTTATCAAACGATGCTTTGAATATTATATCTATGGAAAATTTGTCCCTTATTCTACTTAAAGCCTCAGCGATATCCAAAACCACCTTTTCTGATTCTATAACGCAAGGACCGGCAATAAAAAAATGTTTCATAGTAACCAATTTACCAAAATACTGTTTTATCGTCAAATAAAGTAATTGCATAAAACATTTTTTAAGGGTATAAAAATAAAGAATATTGGAATGGTGATTTTATGAAAAGTGTGTCTTTAGTTTTAGGAGGCGGCGCGGCAAGAGGATATGCACATATAGGCGTAATTAAGGTATTAGAAAAACATGGGTATAAGATAAAATCAATCTCAGGAACATCGATGGGCTCTCTTATTGGCGGTATGTATGCTGCCGGCGCTCTTGAGGCATACACTGACTGGATTAGCCATTTAAACAAATTAGATATGGTGAAATTATTGGATTTTTCCATCGGCCATAATGGCGTTATTAAAGGTGAAAAAATATTTGCTGTTTTAAGAAATATGACTGGCAATGTTAATATAGAAAATCTCCCTATAAAATATACGGCGGTTGCAACAGATGCCACGTCAAAACGGGAAGTATGGCTCCAAAAGGGTGACCTGCTCAGTGCGATAAGAGCTTCTATTTCCATACCGTCTGTCTTTACGCCGGTTGAAAAAGATGGGCACTATCTTGTGGATGGTGGCATATTGAACTTATTGCCTATTGCTCCTGTTATGTCAGATATGAACGATTTAATAGTCGCTGTAGATGTAAATGCTGATATTCAATGTAAATACAATGTTCATTTAACACCAGATGAGATAAAACAGCAAGCTAAACTTAAAACACATTTTTTTAAGCTATGGGAAAAAAGCAAAAATCCCTTAAAAAATAATAAGGAGGGCATTTTCGATATAGTGAGCATCTCTATAGTTATGATGCAAAACCTTATCACAAGATATAGGATAGCGGAATATAAACCGGATATCATTATAAATATTTCGAGAAACTCATGTGAATTATATGACTTTCATAAATCTAAAGAAATGATAGAGATAGGCAAAATGGCAGCAGAAGACACGCTGCAAAAATTTGAAGGTAATAATAGCTAATCGCTCAGCTTTTTAGCAAGCAAGAAACCTATTAATAATAAAGATGTTGTAAACATATACAGCACGTTGTACCCCAACATTTTCAAAATGAAACCACCCGGTATAGCAAAAAACAGACCAACGGATGTTAGATTTGCCTGCAGAGCAACATAAATAGGTCTTTTATTTTCAGGTGCTATAATTAAGATTAGGTTTGATTTTGATAATTTGAAACCATCTATACCTGCGCCCAATAAGAAAAAGAAAACAGCATATAAAAACGGCGTGTTTGCGAAAAACGCCATAATAAATGCCGTTATTACGAGCAAAAAAGACATCTGTGCTATAAGTTTAAATCTCGGCGATAGTATACCCCATATAATATTACCCAGCATAGCTCCAAACATTTGAACGGCAACAAATTCACCGATCAGCCATCCTGCAAGATGAAATGTTGATTTTGCCTTTAAAATAACAAAGGGCATGGAAAATAGATATGAATAGCTGATTAACATTACCAATATTTGAATTTGAAGGCGTTTATCTTCTTTTAGAATTACAAATACATTTTTCAAAAAATCTGTAAAATATTTTTCCCTTTTTGTAACCGTAAACTTTTCAGGTTCTCTTATGCTGCCGAACGATATAAAGCCAATAGACATTATAAAAGCACTCACCATAAAAAGGTAAGCATACGAATTAGGCGGGTTATAATTCTGCAGCACAAATCCTGTAACGCCGCCGCTGATTATTGCACCCAATCCTGCAAAAAAACGCTTTGCGGCCACAGTTCTTCCTCTATATCTATGTGTAAAAACCTTTGCCATGATTTCCTGGAAAAATATTGCCCCAAAGCCTGCAGAAAGCGAGAATATAAAAAACCCAAATGCCATAAATAGCAATGTTATATTCGGATATTTATCTCCAAACAGATATATGGATAAGCCTATTGAAAACCAAGCTAAAAACCTAAAAAAGAAAACCAAACGTAGATATGGCATAACTTTTCTGTAGCTTTGGGCATAGAATGCTGTGAATAGTTGAGCCAGTATAGAACCGCCTTTAAGCAATGATGTAAATGCACCTATCAATACAGTGCTGCTGCTGAAATGTTCTACAATAATGGGCAAAACAGTAGAAGGTTCTGCAATTGTTATCGCTACAGACAGAAAAAAACCGTGCAGTATGTTTTTTATATTGGACGAAAACCTGTCAACCATCGGACTATAATAGAAAGATTTTGCCAAATTACAAACTTATATTTTTATGTAAATTTAAATGCCTGTTTCGGTCTATATTTTTATTTTTTGTTTTTAAAAAGATATTTTACAAAATCCGAATCAGACGAAATTACGAATGTTGAATTGCTTTTCAGCGAATTTTTATAAGCTTCAAGACTTCGTGCAAATTTATAAAATTCTTTATCTTTGCTATATGCTTGTGCGTATATTTTTGTTGCTTCGGCATCGCCGTTGCCTTTTATAATTTCTGATTTCTTTTTGGCTTCAGCTAAAATAATTGTCCGCTCCTGGTCAGCCTGTGATCTTATCTTTATTGCTTCTTCTTGACCCTCGGATCTATAACGTTTTGCTTCTCTCGAGCGTTCCGCCCTCATTCTTTCAAAAACATGCTTTTCGTTTTGTTCAGGCAGATCAGCTCTTTTGATTCTTACATCAACAACCTTTATTCCATACATTTTGCCGAGATCAGCACATTTTTTTGTGACCGTTGTCATTATTTTGTCTCTGTATTTCGAAACTATATCCGATAATGTATGCTTTCCCATCTCAACCCTTAATTGTGCATACACGATATCATCAAGCCTTGCTTGAGCACCAGATTCATTACCAACGCTTTTGTAGAATAAAAGCGGATCTGCTATATACCATTTAGCATAGTTATCTATGATAAGATTCTTTTTATCCATAGTGATAATTTCCGTAGGCGGGGAATCATAAACCAATAGACGCTTGTCAAAATATATCACCTGCTGTACAAACGGCATTTTTATATGCAGACCGGCATTTTTAACTCCGCCAACAGGCTTTCCAAACTCCAAAACTATGGCCTGCTTTGTCTGGTCAACACTATATAAAGCCCCGCTCAAAACAATAGCTGCTAAAACAACAACTGCTAATAATAAGCCACCTAATTTTTTATTCATTTCTCTTCCTGCTTATTGAGTTGTAAAAAATTCTTTAGAGGCAGAACCTTTGTAATATTTTTTGATGAATTCTTATCGATTACAATTTTTGTGACATTCGGCAATACATCTTCCATAGTTTCCAAATACATCCTCGTTCTTGTTATATCTTTGGCTTTCTCGTATTGTGCTAAAATCTGAAGAAATCGACTTGTATCACCCTGCGCCTGCAATATTTTTGATTGTTTATACGCTATAGCCTGATTAAGCATTTTCTGTGCATCACCTTTTGCCTTAGGTAAAATATCATTTCTATAACCCTCGGATTCATTAATAATTTTTACTTTATCCTCTTTAGCTGATGCGACATCTCTAAAGGCTTGTATAACAGGCTTCGGAGGATGCACATCCTGCAACTGCACAACCTTTATGGCTATGCCCGCTTTATAAGAATCAAGCACATGCTGAACCTCATATTTAACATCCTGCTGCACCTTAAATTTCCCCGATGTCAGCACTTCATCGATATTTATTTTTCCTACAACTTCACGCATAGCAGCCTCAGCAACGTCTTTAACCGTTTTTCTGACATTTTTAACGTTGAAAAGATAAGCGATAGGGTCTTTTATTTTGTACTGCAATATAAATTGGATACTAACAATATTCTCATCGCCGGTAAGCATCAATGATTCTTTATTGACATCCCTGTATACCGCGGGCGGACCGATGGATATGGTTCTGTAGCCTATTTCCATTTTCTGTATTTCAGCCACTTTCGGTTTTAAAACAGATTCTATGGGATATGGCAAATGATAATGAAGTCCGGGGTTGACCGTATATTCAAACTTACCGAAGCGTTTAACCACACCAATTTCATCAGGTGCAACAGTGTATATTCCGCTTAAAAGCCATAATACAACAAAAATTATAATAATGAATGAAATACCGGGCAACCTTATATTAATCTTGTCTTTATAGTTTTTAAAAATATTAGATATAAAGCTTTCTATCTCGTTTCTATCTTCCATTTGATATGAGTAACATATTCTAATCCTTTTTGCAAATTTATTATTGTCATTCCCTTATTTATTATTGTCATTCCCGCGAACGCTCAGAATCCAGATTTATAGAATCCGGATTCCGTGTCAAGCACGGAATGACAGGATGCTGCGGGGTAACAATAGAGAAAATGTCATTCCCATATTTTTCATTATCTACGCACTATTATTATTGTCATTACCTCAATTTCTATTGTCATTCCCGCGAAGGCTCAGAATCTAGACATTAGAATGTCGCTACGCATTTTTTATCCTACCAACGCTTTATAAAAATCATACCAATTAGGATTATTCTTTTCTTATAAACAGCATTGAATACCATTCCCTTTACTTTTTGAGTGAGCAAAAAGTAAACAAAAACTC
>CAJXLZ010000031.1 GCA_913056505.1 uncultured Desulfurellaceae bacterium | reverse complement strand
GGCTGCCTGTCCAGGATGCTGTTGGAAGTATGGTTGTTGATATAGGCGGCGGCACTACAGAAGTTGCCATTATATCTTTAGGGGGCATTGTGCACAGTGTTTCTGTTAGAGTCGGCGGTAATAAAATGGATGCTTCCATAGCAGGATATATAAAGAAAAAATACAGTGTGCTAATAGGCGAGGGCACCGCAGAGAAAATCAAAATAGAATATGGGAATGTATATTCTGCTGAAGAAATGGAGCAGGCAAATATAGCAATAAAAGGTATTGATCTAATAACAGGCGTACCCACTTCCATAGATATATCTACTGAAGAGATTAGGGAAGCGCTTAAAGATCCTATAAATATTATAGTGGCATCTGTTAAAGATGCGCTTGAGCAGACTCCTCCAGAACTTGCAAGCGATATTGTTGGCAGTGGAATTATGCTGACTGGCGGAGGTTCGTTGATTAGAGGGCTAGATCAGCTATTAAAAAAAGAGACAGGTTTGCCTGTTGTTGTTTATGAAGATGCTCTATTTGCCGTTGTTAGGGGTGTAGGCATGATTTTAGATAATATCGATTTATTAAGTGAGGTAACGATGGAATAGCCTTTATGAAATATTTGCTTGCATCTCTTATTTTGTCTTTTTTTTTAACTCTATTTTCACATATATATGAGCCTTTTTTGTATGGCATTCACACTTTTACCATTAATGTTGCTGTTTTTATAGAAAAGCCTATATATACTGTTGTAAATAGACTAAAGGAACTAAGCAATGATTATATACTGCTTGTTAATACAGAACAGGAAAACAGACTTTTAAATAATCATATAGCAAATCTTGAAATAAAAAATCATCTCCTACAATCATCTTGTAAAAATAACCACAGTTTGGATAATTATGCTTCATTGCATCTAATATTGGGACGGTTTGGTTTAAAAGCGAATTTTTTAATAGATAAACTATATATAGTGACCGATAAAAGACTTGATTTAGCAAGAAATAGTTGTGTGGTTTTGTCAAGAAAACTAAAATTAATAGGTGTTGTGAACAAAAAAGATGGAAACGGATATGATGTTAAAACTGTTTTTAATAGTGATTTTTTAGCCGATGTGTATATAGAGCATAAAGACAGTAGATATAGAGCATTTTTTATGGGATCGAAATATGGAGGTATAGTAAAATTTTTTGATTCTGAGTCCAAAATAAACGCTAAAGATGGTGTATATACATCTGGCGTCTTCGGGAAATATCCAGCCGGTATAGAAATAGGTAAGGTGAAGAGCATTATAAACAAAGATTATTACAAAATAGCAAAAATCAGCATAGATAGAAGTTTTTTTAATGATTACAATATCTATGTGTTATGCAAAAAGAGACAGCAATGATTGTCATAGATATAATATTTCTTTTCACATTTAGCGTAGTATGTGCAGAAATGATAAATTTTATTGTTATATTTTCAGATACTTTAGTGATTCTATTTGCGATTGGCTCATTAGGGTATAGTGCTGTAGCTTCGGAGAAAGATGGTATTTTATTGGCTGCCGCATTGGGGTTTTTATCGGATATAATTTTGTTAAATCATACATTTTATCTCACATTTCTTTTTCCTCTGATAGTGTTTTTCTTTAATTATATAAGACATAAGTTTAATATAACTCATGGTGTTATTATTACTCTTTCTTTGTTAATATTTGGGGTATATTTTATTAGCGTGTATACAGTTTCCGTGTTTGAGATTGCATTTCTTGTTTTGGCTTTTATGCTATTTTATAATATATATCTACTTATTTTAAAGATGTATAAAATGGTTAATAAAAATGCCAAAAAAAGATGATTATATTTTTGGAATTAGAAATTTTAATTCTAGCGTATTGTACCTAAAAACCTTTATAATTATCACTATTCTAATTATAATAGCAAGGTTAGCATATCTTCAAATTGTAAAATACAGATATTTTAGTAATATTTCAAAAAGAAACTCAATAAGATTAATTAAAGTATTCCCCCCAAGGGGTATCATAAAGACATCAGATGGTGTAATTTATGCCAAGAATATTCCCACCTTTTCTTTGTATTATACAAGAAACAAAAAAATAGATTACTCAGAGTTAAAAATGCTATCATATATACTACATATTAATATAAAGCAGATAAAGAAAAATATACTATCACACAGAGTCTATTCTACCTTCCTTTTAGAACCGGATATAAATAGAAAACAGGTATTTACTCTTTTGTCCAACAAAACTAAACTTCCAGATGTCTCCGTTGAAGTTTCGCCTAAGCGTATTTATCCCCACGATGCTGAAAAGTATGCGCATATAACAGGATATATCAGCAAAATTACTAAAAAGGATCTGCAGGATATGCCTTTTTATGCGCCGGGTGAACTAATAGGCAAAAGCGGTATCGAAAAAAAATATAATAGCGTTTTAATGGGCAAAATGGGATTTAAGGAGATAGAAGTGAATGCTGATGGCAGCAAGGTTAAACTATTATCTGAAACGCCACCTAAAAAGGGTGATAATATCGTGCTCACTATAAATGATAAATTGCAGACCTTTTTATATAAGTTGATGGGAAACTATGAAGGATCTATTATTGTTATGAGAACAGATGGAAGCATAGTTGGTATGGTTAGCAAGCCATCTTTTAATCCAAATGATTTCGTGAAAGGGATGAGTAAAAAAAAGTGGAAAGATCTCAAATCTAAGAAAGGTTTATTTGATATTGCGACTCAGGGTGTTTATCCCCCCGGTTCATTGATAAAGCCCTTTATTGCTCTGTCTGCTCTAAAAGAAAAGGTAATAACCCCAAGCAGTGTGCTGGATTGTCCATACAGCATAAAAATAGGAAAAAATATATACAGAGACTGGAAATACGGCGGGTTCGGGAAAATAAAATTAGAGCGTGCATTAGAAAGCTCATCGGATGTTTTTTTCTATCAAGTCGGCATAAAACTCGGCATAAAAAGTATAGATACAAATTTAATGCAATTTGGTTTTGGCATTAAGCCGAAACTTTTTTATAATGATAAAGGAGGTAATCTTCCATCGCCGCTGTGGAAATATAAGCACTTAAGGCAGGACTGGTATTTGGGTGATACTATAATTACATCAATAGGGCAGGGGTTTTTTACAGTAAGTCCGTTGCAAGTTGCTGTTGCTTTTTCCATCATAGCCAATAACGGTATAGGCTACAGACCCCATTTAATTAATGGTGCAAAAAAAATATCATACTTTTTTAAAAGCAGATACTACAGCGATATAAAAAATGCATTATGGCTTGTTGTTAATGGCGAATATGGTACAGCTTCGTCTGCTAAGGTTGAAGGAGTGAATATATGCGGTAAAACAGGAACAAGTCAAGTTGTGCCAAGTAGTGTATACAAGAAATTCAGACAAGAATACAAGGAGAAAAAACTTACCAAAAAACAGCTCTTAAAATATACCCCCCATGCCTGGTTTGCCTCATTTGCCCCAAAAAAAGATCCTAAAATTGTCGTAGTTGTTTTTTTAAAACATGGTCAGACAAGCAGTAATGCCGCAAAGAAAGCTAAAGCCATATATATCAAGTTAAGAGATTTAAAGTTAATATAGTGGTAAACTATTTTATTGCTTCGCCAATCTTAAATATCGGAAGATACATAGCAATCACCAACAAGCCTATTGCTCCGCCCAAGAACACTATGATTATAGGTTCTAACATGGTTGTTAAATTTTTAACGGCTATATCCACCTCTTCCTCATAATAGTTACTTACATTTCCGAGCATTTCATCAAGCGTTCCCGTTTCTTCGCCAACAGACACCATTTGTATTACCATTGTCGGAAACTCTTCTGATTTTGCCATAGACACAGACAGGTTTTCTCCGGCTTTAACCGAATTCTTAATATCAAGCAACGCTTCTTCTATAATTAGATTGCCTGCTGTTTTTGCACCTATATCTAGTGCTTCGAGAATGTCTATACCGCTGGCGCTTAATGATGAAAGTATATTTGCAAAATTTGAAATTGAGCTTTTCCTAATAATAATTCCAACTACAGGCAGATGTAACATTAAATTATCCAAAAATCTGTGCACTTTATACATTTTCTTGTACATAATGTGCACGATTACGGCTATAATAGTGATGGCTAATAAAATATACACAATGTTAGCTTTTAAGAAGTTACTCAGATCTATAACAAATTGTGTTAAAACAGGCAAACGCATATTTACCGATGAGTATAAATTAGAAAAAGTAGGAATAACAAACGTTAGTATAAGTGCTATAACACCTATAGCAACAACGCTTACTATCGTGGGATATATCAGAGCACCCTTTATTTTTCTTTTCAGAGCCAAACGTTTTTCTATCATTGATGTTAGGCGTTTCAAAACACTATACATATTGCCGCTTGCCTCCGCAGATTCTATCATATTAGCATAAAGTTTGGAAAAGACATCCGGATATTTCCTTAAGGCATTCGCAAAAGTGCTTCCCGATTCTATCTTTTTTTTGATATCATATATTATGTCACTTAACTTTATATTTGTTGTCTGTTCCGCAATAATATTTAATGATTCATCTAATGGCAGTCCTGCACCTATCATTATGGACAGTTGTTTTGTTACCGCCACCAGTTCTTGATCTTTCACTTTGCGTTTCAAAAAGGGTATTTCTATATCTTTGGGGGGTTGTTTAATGGAAATAACACTGATACCTCTGTTTTTTAATTTAATTAGCGCATCATTCTTATCTATTGCAACTATTGAATCTTTTGTTATTTTTCCCTTTCTGTTTTTTCCTTTCCATTTAAAATAAGGCATATTTTCTCCTAATCTACTTTTTACTGAGATATTTAGCTTTATCCAAATCTCTTTTTAGGGATTTTCTGTCTGTTGATGCATTCAAAGCACTATCGTAGGTGATAATACCCTTTTTAAATAGTTCTAACAGTGATTGATTCATCGTCATCATTCCTGATTGTGTTTGTCCAACTTGCATTGCAGAGTAGATCTGCGGCACTTTATCCTCTCTTATGAGATTACGTATTGCGCTGTTGGGGATCATAACCTCCATAGCCAATGCTCTTCCCGCTTTATCCTTCCTTTTTAATAGTGTTTGTGAGACAATACCCTGCAAGCTTGTGGATAACTGCGTTCTGATCTGCATCTGTTGATTTGCCGGGAATACATCGATTATTCTGTTTATTGTTTCTGGTGCTGAATTTGTATGCAGTGTAGCAAACACGAGGTGTCCCGTTTCAGCTGCTGTTATAGCAGCTTCTATTGTTTCTAAATCTCTCATCTCTCCAATCAATATGATATCAGGATCCTGCCGCAGGACATGTTTTAGTGCCGAGGCAAAACTTTTTACATCACTTCCCACCTCTCTTTGGCCAACCAAAGCTTTTGAGTTTTTATATGTAAACTCAATAGGATCCTCAATGGTAATTATGTGAGCCCTTCTTTCATTATTTATTTTGTTTATAAGAGCAGCCAATGTTGTAGATTTACCAGAACCTGTGGGCCCCGTTACTAAAACCAATCCCTTAGGAAGATTAGCGAAACTTTGTACTATAGGTGGTATGCCGAGATCATCAAAAGGCGGTATTTCGTGCGGTATTAGTCTAAAAGCTCCCGCAACCGTACCTCTTTGCATATATACATTAGCCCTGAACCTTGAAACTCCAGGCACGCCGAAGGAAAAATCTACATCAAAATTTTCTTCAAATATTTTTTTCTGATATTCTGTCATTATGCCGTAACATATATTTTTCGATTCTGCTGCGGACAGTATGTCATACTCCTCCACATCAATTAGTGCACTATCCAATCTCATTCTTGGGGGTGCTCCAGCAGTTAAATGCAGATCCGATGCTTTTTTCTCATAAACTATTTTCAGTAATTCTACAATATCCGTAACCTTTTTTGTCATACATACCCCCTATACAAACGTTTAAAAAAATGTTGCGTTCATAACTTCTTCTATTGTTGTAATGCCCTCTTTGATTTTTTTAAGTCCGCTATTTCTTAGTGTTGATGTACCTTCTTTAATGGCTTGCTCTCTTATTTCACTTAATGATGCCCCTTTCAATATCATATTTCTTATTTGATCGCTGATGGGTATGATTTCATATATGGCAACCCTTCCTTTGTATCCCGTATTATTACACCTTGAACATCCTCTGCCTTTATATATTGTAACATTCTTTGCATCTTCACTGCTAAAACCCAATTCTTCTAAAGCATTAGGGGGAATATCGACCTTTTCTTTACAATATGGGCAAATTTTTCTTACAAGTCTTTGCGCCAATATAAGTATAACGCTGGATACTATAAGGTATTTCTCTATGCCCATATCCTCCAATCTCATTATAGTAGATGGTGCATCATTTGTGTGAATAGTGGATAAAACAAGATGTCCTGTAAGGGCACTTCTAATGGCTATTTCCGCTGTTTCTGAATCTCTAATCTCCCCAACCATAATAATATCAGGATCCTGCCTTAAAAAAGCTCTAAGTACGTTTGCAAATGTAAGCCCGATATCTTCTTTAACCATAACCTGGTTGATGCCGTTTAAATTGTATTCAACAGGGTCTTCAACGGTCATTATATTAACATCTTCTTTATTGATTTTGTTTAATGAGGCATAAAGTGTGGTTGTTTTGCCTGAGCCCGTAGGTCCACTGACGAGTATCATACCGTATGGAGACTGAAGTGCATGCATATATCTTTCCAAGTCGTATTGTTCGAAACCTAATTCCTCCAAATTGACCATAACGTTGCTTTTGTCAAGTATTCTCAATACGACCTTTTCCCCGAATATAGTGGGCAGCGTGGATACCCTGAAATCGATACTTTTATTGTCTATGTTTAATCTTATGTTGCCGTCCTGAGCCAATCTTTTTTCAGATATATCTAATTTGGATATGATCTTTAATCTTGACACCAAAGCCGGCGCCACAGATTTGTTTAAGTTCATTACTGTCTGAAGCTCTCCATCCAATCTATAACGTACCCTTAGATTATTCTCATAAGGTTCTATATGTATATCACTTGCTTTATCTTCAACGGCATTTGATATAATTAGATTGGCAAGATTTACTATAGGTTCTTTGGATGATTGAGACTTCAAATCTGATATATCTGTTTCCTGCTCTGTGTCATTGACTAGACTGACGTCGGTGGTAGTGGAGATATCTTTTAAAATGCTATCCAATTTGTCAGATGATGAACCATAATATTTTGATATGGCATCTTTGATAGCGTCTTCTGTTGCTAGAACGGGAATAACCTTTAACCCGGTAGCGAATCTTACATCATCAAGAGCAAAAATATTGCTTGGATCAGATGTAGCCACTTTTATTTTTCCATCTTTTATAGAAACAGGAATAATATTGTGCTTTAGCGCTAGCTGGGCAGGAATTTTATTAATTACCTCTTTTGGTATGTCCATTGAGTATAAATCTACCAATCCTATACCATACTGTTTGCTTAAAAATTTATACAGTGTAGATTCACTTACATAACCTTTATTGACTAATATGGAGCCCAGCTTTAAATTTTCTCCGGAATTTTTTTGATATTTAAGAGCTTCATTAAGTTGCTCTTCAGTAATTATATTATTCCATACCAATAGTTGCCCAAGTAGAGTTTTCATATGTAAAAATCCTTCACAATATCGAGGGCAGCTTTTCTATCAAATTCTACTCCGGTCCATATTTTAAACGAATAAAACGCCTGATTTACAAGCATCTCTATGCCATTCATTGTGCGTAATCCTTTAAATTTTGCCTGTTTGATTAATTCCGTGTCAGGATATATTATATCAACAATATCGGATTTTTCTACATTTTTTATATCAATGGGCATATTGCTATTTTTTAGACCTACCGATGTTGCATTAATGATCATATCAGAATCGCCAACTATTTCTTTTGCGTTTAATTCATATACATTAATTTTTATCAGATCTGAAAATTCCCTCTGTAGATTTTCTGCTTTTGAAATGGTCCTGTTCATAATATTGATTTTTTTTATACCCAATTTATACAGAGCATAGATTACACCCCTTGCCGCACCACCTGCGCCTATAAGGGTTATATTTTTACCCTTATAATTAAAGTTATTTCTTAACGCCTCCATAAATCCCTTAAAATCTGTGTTGTATCCGTACAATTTTCCGTCAACATTTTTGATTGTATTTACTGACTTCAATATTTGAGCATCTTCGTCAGCATGATCAATAAAAAAAAATGCCTTTTCTTTATATGGCAGTGTGATATTCACACCCTTTATAGACAGCCCTTTTAGCCCAATTATTGCATCTTTGATATTGTCTGATTTGAAGGGTACATAGACGGCGTTGATACGGTATTTTTTAAACATCTTAGTGTGTAGTGTAGGGGAGAAACTTCTGTCTATGGGATTACCTATTATGCCGTATATATCAGTTTTGGCATTCATCTATTGTTATTCTCCTTTCACTATCTTCTGTTATGCTGAAGTGCAATCTTATATCCGCATCGATACTTAATATTTCAGGCCATTCTATAAAAAATATACCGGGTTTGCAAAAATATTCCATAATGCCTGATTCATACAGCTCATTTTCTTTTTTTATTCTATATAAATCCATATGGTAAACATCGTTTGCGTATTCATTTACAATGGTAAATGTAGGACTGCCTTCAAATTCGCCATTGTTTAAACCGAGGCAGCTAAGACAGAACCTTGTAAATGTTGTTTTGGCTGAACCGAGTTCACCTTTTAAAAAGATAATAACCCTTTCTTTTTTATGAATGATTTTTTTAACAAAATAACAGGCTATTTTTTTTGTACATTCTATATTTCTGCTTCTATAACTTAAATGTTTAGGCTTACCCATAATATTTTGCAATATATAACTATTTGTGCAACTTTTCAAGGATTTACAGGCTGTTGAAAAACCCATCTTTTTCACCAAGCCAAAAAGAACATTATTACTATTTCCTTTGTCATTCCCTTTATTTATAGTGTCATTCCCGCGTAAGCGGGAATCCAGACTTTAGAATCTGGATTCCGTGTCAAGCAATGTCACCCCGTGCTTGACACGGGGACGGAATGACAGGGTAGTACCAACGCTTTATAAAAATCATACCAATTAGGACTATTCTTTTCTTATAAACAGTATGAAATACCCCTCTCTTTACTTTTTGAGTGAGCAAAAAGTAAACAAAAACTCATCCGCTACAATAAAAAGACTAAAAATAGATTACAAAAAGCTAAAAATAGAACAACT
>CAJXLZ010000030.1 GCA_913056505.1 uncultured Desulfurellaceae bacterium | reverse complement strand
TTATCTCTTATAATATTTAATATTTTTGTCCATATCATATTAAATAATTATATTACATTTTAGTTATTTTCGCAATATTTTATATGTAGATTTTCGGCGGGTTTTAATTTATCTTCATTGAAGCAGATAAGGTGAGTTGTAAAGTTTTAGTTTTTTGGCATTTAGCGATAAAATTGGATATAGATGTTGAAAATTTAAGGAATTTGAGTATACTCCTTCTGCTTTGAATAATTTTGGAGGTTAGCTATGAAAAGAACTTATCAGCCGCACAACACGCGGAGAAAGCGCGTTCACGGATTTAGGTCAAGAATAAAAACTGTAGGTGGACGAAAGGTGTTGTCGTCAAGAAGGGCAAAGGGAAGAAAAAGATTGACCGTCTAAGAGTGCGATATTCTACACTCAGTAGCAAAGAATTTCGTTTAATCTATAACCGAGGGGCTAAAGTAGTAAGGAAGAGTTTTGTGTTGTTTGCTTTAAGCGATAAAGATTTTAAGGTTGGGTTTGTGGCGAGTAAAAAAATAGGCAATGCTGTCGCCCGTAACAGGGCAAAAAGGGTTTTAAGAGAAATTGTCAGACTTAACCAGCGATATTTAAAGAGTAATTATCATATTATTCTATTAGCAAGGAGTGCTATTCTTCATTCATCTTTTCAATATATTAACGCTGATTTTTTACAGGCTTTGAAATTAGTATACAAAAATGATACTAAGTAGTTTATTTTCTAAGTTGTTTATAGGATGTATTAGGTTTTACCAGAGATATGTTTCTATAATATTCCCCGGATCGTGCAGGTTTTATCCAACATGTTCTAACTATTCCATAGAAGCCATTAAAAAATTTGGACCATTTCAAGGTCTACTGATGTCGGTTTATAGAATTTTGAGATGCGGTCCATGGACTAATGGAGGATATGATCCGCCCGAAAAACCACTGATAAATTTTAAAAAAAGAGGTAAAAATGGAAAATAATGAGAAAAGAGCAATTATTGCAATATTAATTACAGTTCTTTTAATAGCTGGCTATACATACTTTTTCAATCCGTACGGCGACACAAGTAAAAATAAAACAGCCCCTGCCGTAAAGAATAGCACAGTTCAGCTTAAAGAGAGCCATAAACAGAAAATTCTTAAAGGTGTTAATGCGGTGAACATTCATAATAAGCAGCTTAAAAGTGCTTATAATAAGAAAAAACAGTTAATCACCGTTGAGACAGACGAGTATACGGCTCATATTTCAAATTTAGATGGATCTTTAGAGAGTCTTATGCTTAAAAAATATGTTTTTCATAAACATCGAGTGGAGCTTATAAATTCACAGGGTAATTATCATACGCTTGAAAGTGTATTTCAATCAAAAGATGTTGAAAATTTAGAGCAGAGTCATATATACCATGCCAACAATGGCAATATAAAAATAGACAAAAAACATCCAAGTGGAACATTGATTTTAACCAAAACAGATGGCAATATTAAAATAGTAAAAAAGTACACATTTAAAAATAACAGCTATGCTATGAATTTGAGCATTAATGTTTATAGAGATGGCAAAAAAGTGAATGAAATATTTTCACTCTATGCGGGCCCAAATCTTGGCGATTTAGAGGCGGGTAGATATTCCCATCTGGGTGCGGTTGCCCTTGTAAAAAATAAAATAAAAAAAGATGAAAAAATACCTCAAGATAGCGGAGATATAAATTGGATAGCGCTTGAAAGCAAATATTTCTGTTTTGCATTTCTACCTTATAACAAAAATAGCATTATAGCTGGATCGACAAACGCAGATAAAGATCACTATATTTATGCAAATTTTGTCACTCCCTCTACAGTTACAATATTCGGCGGTCCTAAAAGTAAACCGATAATGCATAGCGTTGATCATCACTTAAGTAGAATTATAAGGTTTGGTATGTTTGGTTTTATAGGTAAACCGCTGTTGTATGTGCTTAATATGCTTTATTCGATTTTAGGCAACTACGGACTTGCCATTATTGTGTTGACATTTTTTATTCGTCTGCTATTTTATCCTTTAAGTTTCAAGTCATTTAAATCAATGAAAGAGATGTCTAAACTTCAGCCTAAACTCAAGGAACTAAAAAATAGATATAAGGGTAAGCCAGATCAGCTCAATAAAGCCACTATGGAGTTGTATAAACAGCACAAAGTTAATCCTTTTGGTGGATGCTTGCCTGTAATTATTCAGATACCTGTATTTTTCGCTCTTTATAATGTTCTGTTAAATGCAATTGAGTTAAGGGGTGCCCCATTTTATTTTTGGATTGTTGATTTAAGTGCGAAGGATCCATACTATATTTTGCCTATTATAATGGGCGCTACTATGTATCTTCAGCAGAAATTAACCCCAACCACTATGGATCCGTCTCAAGCAAAAATTATGGCATTCCTACCTCTAATTTTTACCGTTATGTTTTTGAGTTTTCCGTCTGGACTTGTTATTTATTGGGCAACAAATAACATATTGACTATAATACAGCAGGTCTTTATAGATTCAAAGATTCTTAAAGCAAAAGAGAAAAATGCATGATGATATTATCGCAGCTATTGCTACAGGATATGTAGAATCCGCCATAGCTGTCATAAGGGTTTCTGGCTACGGGTGCTATGATATATTAAAAAAGATTTTCAGCAGAAAAAAGATAAATTTTGAAGATAAGAGAATATATTACGGGCATATTCTTGATGAAAATGGATCTATAGTAGATGAGGTGCTTGTGTCTATATTTCGCTCTCCCCATTCATATACAGGTGAGGATTCCTTTGAGATAAGCTGCCATGGTGGGTTAATGGTTTCAAACGCTGTTTTGCAGATAGTTCTAAACAATGGGGCTAGGATGGCTCGACCTGGTGAATTTACAAAAAGGGCATTCTTAAATGGGAAGATGGATCTTTCGCAAGCCGAAGCTGTGGCAAAAGTTATTTCTGCAAAGAGCTCAAGAGCACTACATATTGCACAGCTTCAACTAAAGGGGAATTTCTCGAATGAAATAGGAGAGATTAGAAAGGATATTTTGCTACTATTGGCTGAAAATGAGGTTAATATAGATTATGTAGATGAAGAGTTGAGCGATTTTTCAAAGGAAAAACGTTTAAGTATGGTTAATAATATCTATGAGCGATTATCATCTATACTACGTGCCTCACAGTCAGGTAAGAGCCTTTTTGATGGCATGAAAATCTCTATTGTGGGTAAGCCCAATGTTGGTAAATCGAGTCTTTTAAATAAGATTATAGGAATAGATAGATCCATTGTAACGGATATTCCCGGAACAACAAGAGATGTGGTGTCAGAACAGATAACTATCAAAGGTATACCTTTCACACTGCTCGATACTGCCGGAATAAGAAAATCGTCAGATGATGTAATAGAAAATTTAGGTATAGAGCGAACAGTTGATGCGATTAAAAAATCGGATATTATTTTAGCACTATTTGATCTCTCTTCTCAGCTAAATGAGGAAGATTACGATATTATTAACAGGCTTCAAAAAAACTCAAACAGAGTTATTGCTATATTAAATAAATACGATAAAAAAAGCGGCCTATTTAATAAGGGTATTATACCTTTTAAGAGGCAAATTCAAATCTCATGCAAGACAGGCTACGGATTGGAAGAGTTGGCTAATGAATTGGAAGAAATTGCTATAGGCAACATAGCTGATAGTGATATTGTTTCTATGAATGCTTCTCAGATTACCATATTAAAGCAGGGTATGAAATTGTGTAAAGATCTATTGAATGACATAAAAGGCGATATTGATCCGGCACTAATTTCTGTGGAAATAACGGGACTAATTGATATACTTGATGAGATAATAGGCAAGATTACAACAGAGGATATGCTGGATGTTATGTTTAGAAATTTTTGTGTTGGTAAATAAAATGTTTCACGTGAAACATTTTAGGGAGAGATAATGTTTTATCCGAAAAGGTATGATGTAGTTGTTATAGGTGGAGGCCATGCAGGGTGCGAGGCTTCTCTAATAGCTGCGAGAATGGGAATGAAAACACTATTAATAACAATCAATTTGGATTCCATAGGAGCTATGAGCTGCAATCCAGCCATAGGCGGATTGGCTAAAGGGCATCTTGTTAAAGAGGTTGATATGCTCGGTGGAGAGATGGCGAGAAATATCGATGAAACAGGTTTGCAGTTTAAGATATTAAATAAAAGCAAAGGTCCTGCTGTTTGGTCATCACGTGCGCAGGCAGATATGCCAGCTTATAGATTGAGAATGAAGCACATTATGGAACATCAGGATAATCTCGATATGAAGCAGGCCACAGTGGATGAAATTTTAGAGGAGAATGGTAAAGTAGTAGGTGTTAAAACAAATATAGGCAATGAGTATTTGTGCAGTGCTGTTGTCGTAACAACCGGAACTTTTATGAAGGGTAAAGTATTTATAGGTTTGAATGAATATAGTGCAGGAAGGGCGTGGGAACCGCCGTCTATAAAATTATCTGATAGTCTTCGCTCTTTAGGGTTAAGAATTGGCAGGTTAAAGACGGGAACAACGCCGAGGTTAGACGCCAGGACAATAAACTTTAATGCACTCGAGCCTCAGTTTGGCGACGAAAATCCAGCCCCGTTCTCTTTTAAAACAGAAAATTTTAATAGGCCCAATATACCGTGTTATCTTGCTTATACAAACGAAAAAACACATAATATTATTTTATCTAATCTGGATCAATCGCCACTATACAGCGGAATGGTTTCATCATTAGGCCCGAGATATTGTCCATCTATAGAAGACAAAGTAGTCAGATTTTATGATAAGCCGAGGCATCAAATTTTTTTAGAGCCACAGGATGAAGGATCTACGGAAATATATGCAGACGGACTTCACACCTCTTTGGGGTATGAAGTGCAACTGGCTTTTTTAAGAAGCATCAAGGGGTTGGAAGATGTGGAAATTATGAGGCCGGGATATGCCATAGATTATGATTTTGTAGATCCTACACAATTAAAACATTCACTGGAAACAAAGAAAATCCATGGCCTATTTCTGGCTGGACAAATTAACGGTACAAGTGGATATGAAGAGGCGGCGGCTCAGGGTATAATTGCCGGTATAAATGCGGCTTTGTACATACAAGATAGGGATCCACTGATTTTAAGGCGAGACGAGGCATATACTGGTGTTTTAATAGACGATCTTGTTACAAAAGGCACAAAAGAGCCATATAGGATGTTTACATCCCGTGCTGAATATAGACTGTTATTAAGGGAAGATAATACACAGCTGCGTTTAGCAAAGAAGGCTTATGATCTATCACTGATAGATAAAACAGATTTTGAACGTATTGAAGAGACTGAGCAGAAGATAGAAGAAAGTGTGTATAAATTAAAAAATACTTTCGTGTTCCCAACAGCAGCATTTAATCAGAAGTTGAAAGAGTTAGGAACAGAAATTATAAAAACAAAAACTGATCTTGCAAAACTCTTGCGCAGAGTAGAAATTCAGTACGATACCTTAAAAAAACTTATTCCGGATCTCGGAGAATTAAATAGTTTCATTAAACAAGAGGTGGAGATTCAGATAAAATACGAGGGATACTTTAAACTACAGTATCAGCAGATAGAAAAATTTAGGAAATATGAATCTCTCATTATACCGAAAAATTTCGATTACAACAAAGTAGGCGGGCTGTCCAATGAGGTTCGTGGTAAACTTATGGATATAAGACCGGAATCCATAGGGCAGGCTATGCGCATGCCGGGGGTTACGCCAGCTGCCGTTTCTTTACTTTTGATATATATGAAAAGGGATGAGAGAAAAATTAAAAGTTCTGCTTGAAGATAGATTCGGAAAATTCAATCTATCCAAAGAAAATATAGATGATTTTGCAGAATATCTATTTCAGCTCAAGAAATGGAATAGAACGGTTAATTTGATATCTCAACAAACAGTGGATGAAGATATAGTTGACAAGTTGCTAATCCCGTCATTGGGATTTTTTAAACTGGTGGGTAACGTGAAAGAGGGGATCTTGGATATAGGCTCCGGGGGAGGTTTTCCTGCCATACCTATAAAAATATACAATAGAAATATAGATATTGCCTGCTTAGAAAAAAATCGTAAAAAGACAACATTTTTGAATTATATATTTAACAAACTGAATTTGAAATGCAGTGTAGTCAATATAGCATTAGAATCATTGAACCTGAAAAATAAGCCACTTAATATAAAATACATTACAACAAGGGGAGTTAATATAACACCTGTTTTTTTAAAGAATATAAGCATACTAAGAGCACATTTTTTAATACATTTTACGTCGCCTAAAATCAATTTAAGCCAACTAAAAATAGTAGATAGTTATGAAATTAATGGTATTGCCTTAAATCTTTATAAGCTATAGTACAGGCGGACTAACTACCCAGATTGTTTCAACATCAACATCCCCAACATTTTTATAAGAGTGTGGTAGGGAACTTGAAAAATAAAAGCTGTCGCCCGGTTCTAAAGTCTTGATTTGATCGCCTATCTTCAACTCCAATTTGCCTTTTAAAATATATCCGAACTCCTCGCCCGCATGCCTGTGTTCTCCTTGTGATTTGCAACCAACAGGAACAATCTTATATAGCGGTTCCATTGATTTATTTGATATTTTTGAAACAAGCAGCTCCGCTATTATATGACTGCCCGGATATATGATTCGTGTTCTTTTTTCTTTTGACAGGAAAAATTTGTCCTGTTGTTCTTCGTCACTCAACAGATCTTTTATTTGAACCTCCAGTGCTTCAGCTAATCTTTTTAATATATTTATCGAAGGAACAGCTTTACCCGTCTCTATTTGAGAAATATATGCATCGGTGCATCCTGTTTTTCCGGCAAGCACCTTAAGCGTCATACCCTTTTTCTTTCTGTATGTTTTAATTTTTTCAGACATCTTCATTGCTATATCAATTCCCCTTAAAATTCATTTATAATATAAAAAGAGCGAGAACAGTTCTCGCTCTTTAAAATTTCCATCAAGTGTTGCAATTTATTTATCTAAGCTTTCATTACAAATTGTGCATGGAGACCTTCCCACATACCATACCATGCAACAAGTGCTGTTAAGATTCCTTCCCATCCGGCAATATGGCTAATTGCAGCACTGCCTGAATAGTGCCCGATAGTCAGCAAGATAAACAAAATGTCCAACAGAACAAATATAGCTATCAATGTGGTATGACCTGTTTGAAATGTTACAATTGTTAAAATGGTTGTAAATATTGTCCATGCAATCAGCGTTATTCCCAATGCGCCGCCAAGCGATGCTGCTGGTATCCATCCCCACCTGACAAACAGGACTAAAAATACTAACGCTATCCAGAATGCTCCATATGATCCGAATGCGCATAACCCAAATGTGTTTCCTGTTTTCATCTCCAGCACTCCTGCTATTAACTGCGCCAATCCGCCATAGAACATTCCAACAAGCAGCGCAGCATCCAGTCCCGCTGGCACCAATCCGGCGTTATGAACGTTTAAAATAAACGTTGCCAGAGCAAATCCGCCTAATCCCAATGGTCCGGGATTAGCAACCTTTCCTTCAGCCATAAAACACCTCCAATAAAAATAAAATATAAAACAGAACAACCTCATGCTGCTTAATTACAATAATAAATAAACTAACATTTAACTCTACCAAAAATTATATGAAATGATAGTAATAAGTCAAGAAAAAAATTAACTTTTAGTTAAAAGTGTGCCCTTCCTCTTGTCATAATTAAATAAAAATCCATTGTATTGTCTTTGCTTCTTATTATAGAACGCGGAATGTTTAGGCTGTTATATTGATTGGGCAGATATTTTTTCTGCCGTATTACATATGCCCGTTTTATATTTAAATCCCTCAATACATTTATCACATTGTAATTTATATCGCCGTAAGGATAAGCAAAATCTTCAATATCTTGAAATTGCTTTAATATCTCTATAGATATTTGTATCTGACGCGCTATCTCATTTTTGCTTAAATTCGATAACTTTTTGTGGAAATGTGAATGGCTGCCTATATACATACCCATTTTTATTAGTTTCTTGATATCATCAATTTTCAGCATATTAACACCGTTATATTGTTTGCCGATATATGCTGTGGATATGAAAAATAGTCCGGTCATACCAAAATCTTTTAGAATTTTCGCAGCATCAAGATTATCCCTATATCCGTCATCAAAGGTTATAAGAACAAGCTTTTCTTTTAAATATAATTTTTTATCAACAATATTATCTATTTCAAATGGTGATACAGACCTGTAACCATGCTTTTTTAATATAGATAGATGCTTTTTGAAAACCTGTGGTGATATGCTGAATTTATCAACCGAATATCCTGTTTTTTCGTCTGAAATTCTATGATAAAGCAGTACAAGGATGCCTTTTTGGGGTTTCCTAAAAAAGTTGAAACGTAGCAGAAATATAGATATTGCAAATGCGACAGTTATTGTATAGATCATTTTTTATTGAGTTCAATTAGCTTTGCATATTTTACAAAAGCGTAAAAAGAGGAGAGCAGCGCATATGTTGAGCCTCTATATCCATCTAAAAATGCAAGCTGCAGAAAGAAACGTTTAAAAAATTCATACTGCATCCTAAAAAAAGGAAAAAAAACAGATACCCTTTTGCTCTTAGAGTGGTGTACCTTAGCAATCAAAGAGGTGTATTTGTTAAATTTATCTATATAATCCGATAGATTATCATAGCTGTAGTGTAAAATTTTATTCTTCAATTTCTTTCCCTTTTGTTTGATCTTCTCATGCACGTCGCTCTCTTCAAATCTCATATACCTTTTAAAAAGCCTCAAGTTATAATCGGGATATACCCCGCCGAATCTAAGGGGTTTGCCCATAAACACCAGTTGTCTATTTATTAAAAAGGCGTCTTGTGTGGTTTCTTTTAATGTATTTTGTATCTCATTAGCCAATTCTTGTGTGACTACTTCATCTGCATCTATCGATAGAACCCAATCGGTGGAAAGCTTTGAAATTGCAAAATTCTTTTGTTTGCCGTATCCTTCCCAATCTTTATGATAAACCTTACTGCTATACTTTTTTGCTATATTGACAGTATTGTCCGATGAACCTGAATCCACTACAACAATTTCGTCACAAAATGCTACACTTCTCAGTGCCTTTTCTATTATATGCTCTTCGTTGTATGTTATAATAGCGCATCCGATAGTCAACTATTCTCCAAGCAATTTTTTTCTTGATTCATTGCTCATCATTGAAGGGTTCCATGGGGGATCCCATACGACATCAACAAAAACATCCTTGGCGCCTATATCTTCTAATTT
>CAJXLZ010000029.1 GCA_913056505.1 uncultured Desulfurellaceae bacterium | reverse complement strand
TAGGGAATTAGATTTTTAAAATAGTTGTCTTGACATATTGGGGTGGTATATATATTACTACCAATTGTAATAGATAGTTTAAATGAGTTTCAAAAGATTTCAAAAAAGAAAGACGATTTTATCTTTATAAATTATAGAAATAAAACTTATACAGATGGGAAAAATCTTAATATTTCTTTTCTTAAATTAACTAAATACTGTAAATTCGAGAAAATCGATTTGTATAATATGAGACATTCATTTATAACATTAATGTTGTCAATTGGGAAACCGACAGAATGGGTTTTACAAAAAGTTGGTCATACAGATGTACTGACGACTAAAGGTCATTATATAGGTAAAATTGAGGATAGAAAAGACTTGTATCAAAAAATCTTTAATCCGTCAAAAGTTAAGAATAATATAACAAATATTTCTGAAAATGGATTCGATATTAACATTCCAACAGTAGTAAGTGGAAATATACCAATGGTATCATTTAGTAACCTAAAAGAGAAATCTTAATAGGTAAAACCTGATACTTTTCTCTCAGTAAAAATTTCAATTCTCACTCCATAAACTCAACAACTATTTAACAAAAATATCTCTCAAAACAACGGTATTACCGAAAGAATTACAAAGTTTATTCTTATAAAAACTACTCAAAATCATTCAAAAATATACCTTAAACGAATATAAAAGGTGTAATAAAGGTGTAACACTTGGGAAAATGAGAAAACTTAAACTATTTGTTAATCTCTGAGATACTGTGTGTATGGGGTTATTAGGGGTGTTTTTTGATAAAAAAAAATGGTGTCAGAGGGGGGACTTGAACCCCCGACCCCCGGCTTATGAGACCAGTGCTCTAACCAGCTGAGCTACCCTGACATCGCTTAAGAGGGTGGAATTATACATACATTAAACTTTAATTTTACTAAAATAGCAATATTTTATAGAATTTAAACTAAGTTTATAATTCATCAAATAAGTTTACATGTAAAAAGAAGATAAGTTTAGTCATTATGACTAAAGGTATTGACATTTTTACTTTTTTTTTGTAGTATTCTTTCTATAAATTAATAATATTTGTAAGGAGATATAATGAATTTTACACCTTTAGGAAAAAGAGTACTAGTTAAACGTGTTGAAGAAGCTAATACTACGAGTTCAGGTATTATTATTCCCGATAATGCGAAAGAAAAGCCTTCTCGAGGAAAAGTTGTTGCAATTAGTTCAGAAGTAACTGAACTAAAGAACGAAGATGAAATAATTTTTGGAAAATATTCTGGAAATGAAGTTTCTCTTGATGGTGAGTTATATATAGTATTGGATACTGATGATATTTTTGGAATCATTGGTTAAATAGTCACACATAAAAATTAAGGAGTTTAACAATGGCAAAAGAAATATTTTTTTCAGATAATGCTCGTAATGCACTTGCACGTGGAGTTGAAAAACTGACTGACGCAGTTAAAGTAACAATGGGACCCCGTGGTCGTAATGTTTTAATACAAAAAAGTTATGGTGCGCCTGTAATTACAAAAGATGGCGTTTCAGTTGCTCGTGAAATTGAATTAAGCGACAAACTTGAAGATATGGGTGCACAGCTTGTAAAGGAGGTTGCTTCTAAGACAAGCGATATAGCAGGCGACGGAACAACTACGGCAACAGTTTTGGCAAGAGCTATATATAGAGAAGGCTTGAGAAATGTAACTGCTGGTGCCAATCCTATAGAAATAAAAAGAGGCATAGACAAAGCAGTTGTAAAGGTTGTTGAAACACTTAGAGGTTTATCTCAAGAAGTAACAGAAAAGAAACAGATAGCAGAAGTTGGAACAATATCTGCAAATAATGAAAAAGAAATAGGCGAAATTATAGCAGATGCAATGGACAAAGTTGGCAAAGATGGTGTTATTACGGTAGAAGAAGCCAAATCTATGGAAACAGAGCTTGAGACTGTTGAAGGTATGAGATTCGACAGGGGATATCTGTCACCTTACTTTGCAACAAATACTGAAAAAATGGTTACTGAGCTGGAAGATCCTTATATTATAATAACAGATAAAAAGATTAGTTCCATGCAGGAATTTTTACCAATTGTTGAAAAAACGGCAAAAGCAGGCAAACCGTTCTTAGTTATAGCAGAGGATGTCGAGGGTGAAGCATTAGCCACTTTGGTAGTTAACAAAATACGAGGTACGATCTCGTGCGTTGCTGTTAAAGCTCCAGGATTTGGAGATAGAAGAAAAGAAATGCTAAGGGATATAGCTATTCTTACAGGCGGACAGGTTATCAGCGAAGAAACAGGTATGAAATTGGAGAGCGCTGAGCTTTCAATGCTCGGCACAGCCAAAAAAGTTATTGTTGATAAGGAGAACACAACCATAGTGGATGGTGCGGGAAGCAAAGAGGACATAGAAGGAAGAATCAAACAGATAGATGCGCAGATCGAACAGTCCACGAGCGAATACGATAAGGAAAAATTAAGAGAAAGAAAAGCAAAGCTTTCTGGTGGAGTTGCTGTGATAAAAGTAGGCGCTGCAACCGAAACTGAAATGAAAGAAAAGAAAGCAAGGGTTGAAGATGCTCTTAATGCTACAAAATCTGCGGTTGAGGAAGGTATTGTTGCAGGTGGCGGAACAGCTCTATTGAGATGTCAGTCTGCACTTGATGATTTGAAAGACCTCAATGAAGATCAGGAAATAGGTGTGAGAATCATTTCAAAGGTATTGGAAGAGCCCGCAAGAGTCATCGCAAATAACGCCGGTTTTGAAGGTTCTATTGTTATAAATAAAATCAAAGAAAGTGACAATAAGAACTATGGCTTTAACGCAAGAACAGGTGAATTTGTAGATATGTTGAAAGAGGGCATACTAGACCCTACAAAGGTTGAAAGAAGTGCTTTGCAGAACGCTGCAAGCGTTGCAGGATTAATGTTAACCACGGAAACATTAATAACAGATATTCCTGAAGAGAACAAAGAGCCTGCAATGCCAGCTGGTGCAGGTGCTGGAATGCCTGGAATGTATTAAAGATAGATTAAAAGATCACAAAAAAAGCCCCTTCAAGGGGCTTTTTTTGTTTTATAGGCTTTTTATTTTTTCATTACTTGATTGTTCCAGATATTCGATAGCTGCTCTAAATATCTTATAACAATTCCAAACGCCTCTGTGTCATTATGGCTGTTGGCTTTTATCGTTTCTTTTAAGAGGAAATTATATAAATCCGTTAAATATTCTACAGTTTCTTTGTCTGCATTCTGATCTAAGGAATCTCTCAAAGCCAATATAATGCCGCTTACCTTGTTTAAGTTATCTGCCTTATCCTCAAGATTGTTTTCCTTCATAAATTTGCTTGCGTTTAGAGCAAATTTTAAAGCACCCTCATATAGTAGCGATACTATCTGTACTTTATCTACTGCTGTAGATAATAGTGTGTTTTTATAAGTATTGTAAGCTTCATTTACCGTCATATTATACTCCTTTATTATCAAATATTAATCCCATTACCTCAGACATTTTTTTCTGTAAGTTTATGATATCTTTAGGCGGGATCTGTCTTATGACCTTACCTGTTTCTAAATTAACCACATTAACAACCAACGATTTAATATTTTCATTGTATGAAAACCTTATACCTTGATTCAGGGACTGTATATTGTTGTTAATGGTTTTAATAATATTTGATATCTGTTCAGGTTTTAACTGTTTCTGATGTACATCATTTTGTTGTTCATTCGGCCTGTTATTTTTTTTTATAGATGTAGCATTATCAGGTTTCGAATGAATATTGTTAGAGTCTATAATATTCATCTTTATGCCTGAAATTTCATTGCTCATTTTTATTCCTCCTTAATCTATTTTTTATTATTATTCATGCTGTCAAAAATTTGTGTCATATAATCACTTTGACTTTTTAAGGTGCCGATATATTGATCCATCTGGCCAAACGTATATGTAAGCATGTTCTTTTCTGTTTCTAAGTTTTTGTTCATTACATTTATCTGATCTGAAATGCTGTCAATTTGGTTTTGAAGAGATGTTTTCTTTAGCTCAATGCTGCCTTGATAAGATGTGGAGTTGTCCAGTATATTTTTAATAGCAGGCAAGAATCCGTCGTCTTTACCCGTATCCGTTTCATTTAAAAAGTGTGATACGTCTTGAAAATTATCTTTTAGTGCAGTTGCAAAAGCATTTTGATCAAATAATAATTTGCCGTTTGCATCAAATGATAAACCTATATCAGCGGCATATTTGATTTCTCCTGCTGAATTGAACTCATTTAGGAATATATTTCTCATAGAGCTTTGCAATGACTGTGTTGTCGCACTGCCAAAGAATGCATCAGCTATATTTTTTTCGTTATCATACCCGGAATTTGCTGATATATAATCTATAATGTCGTTATAATCTTTTACTATATTGCCCATATCAGTGCTAATTTGATCAAAATCTGTATTGATGCTGATTGTGGAAGATCCTGTAGCCTTTAAATCTATTTTTACTCCTTGAATATAGTTATCCAGCTCATTTGTATGTGATACGACTTGTACACCGTCTATGGTTAATTCAGCATCTTGTGAGGGAATATCGGGCGTGCTGTTGAATGTGATGTTTGTGTCATTTTGTGTTATTGTTAAATCGCTATCAGTGCCCTCGGGCGTTTTTAAAACAACCTTGTAGTTTGATCCGTCATATATTAAGCTTGCATGTAGTCCGGATGAAGAATTGTTAAGGGCATTTACGAATTCCTGCAGCGTGCTGGGCGTTGAGGATGTAAGATCACTGTCTACATTTATAGAGTAACTTTTGTCTCCTATTTTGAAGGAAAATGTCCCTGAACCTATGATATCTGTAGTTGATGAAAAACCGCTTGTAGATATCCAACTTTGAGATGTTGCCAACTGTGAAACAGATAGACTATGATCACCGCTTGAAGGAACGCCGGATATAGATACATCCGCTATTGATTCATCGCTTATGGAGGCTTTTTGATAATTCATATCGCCTCTTGCTTTGGTTATATCGCTTGACAATATCATGCACTTGGATTCTAATGTATCATAATCTTTTTTAAAAGACTCAAGCTGCACCTTCTTTGTTTGCTGATTTATAATAGGTTTTTTATCCACTGAAATAAGTTTATCGATAGTGCCTTGAAGATCCATTCCGCTGCCCAAACCTAAAATATTCATATAACCTGTATTCATAGCGCCTCCCTTCTTCAAAAGATATATCGGATTAAATGATATTAACTTTAAATATTTTTCCTATAGTTTTTCAGTTTATAAACATAAGCAAGAATTTCTGCTATAGCGTGGTACATATCCTCAGGTATTGTTTCTCCTATTTTCGATTTTTTGTAAAGCAGGCGCGCAACAGGGGGGTTTTCCACGATAACAATGCCTGCCTCTTTTGCTATTTCCTTTATTTTTTCAGCTATTTTATTCATACCTTTTGCTATAACCTTAGGTGCATCCATTTTAGATTCATCATATTTTATGGCTATTGCGTAGTGCGTAGGGTTAGTTATTATTACATCGGCTTTTTTTACATCCTCCATCATTCTGCGCCGCGATAATTCCATCTGCATTCTTTTGATCCTGCTTTTTATCAGCGGGTCACCTTCCATCTGTTTGAATTCATCTTTTATTTCTTTAATGCTCATCCTGATGCTTTTTTCAAAATTGTAACGCTGAAACAGGTAATCCATGATGGCTATTAGCACAATAAATATCATAATATAAATGGTTATAGAGAATATATTCTTTAATATCTGCATGGCAATAACGGACACAGAAACATCTGTTAAGTTGAACCATGACGGTATATTATGTTTTATAAAGATGTATAGTATATACCACATTACAGATGCTTTTAGGGTTGATTTTATAACCTCTCCAAAAGAGCGGGCGGAAAACATATTTTTCAACCCGTTAATAGGGTTTAGTTTATCCAGCTTCAACTCCATAGCTTTTGGTGTAACCATAAAACCTATTTGTGCTATATTAATAAGCAGGGAAACAAAAAGGATAATGACCAAAAATGGCCCTAAGATAGAAAACATTGTGTATGTTACATCTTTTACAAGAAGCGGAAACGTAGACGGATTTATTTCAAAATATGATGATAAATTAATAAAATGCGCGAATGTGTTGCTCAATTTTTGATATATATTGCTTATACTGAAGTAAAAAAATATTACCGATGTCAGAAGAAGAAAAGCGGTATTTAACTCAATGGACTTTGCGACTCTGCCCTCTTCTCTTGCCTCCTTTCTTTTTTTGGGTGTAGCCTGTTCTGTTTTCTCCTCATCCGCCATTATACTACACCTGCCATTAATGCATGAATATATCTAATAACGCTGTTGTAATAATCGACAAGCACATAGGAAGAGTAGCTTAAAGACAAACCCAACACAAACAATCCCAATCCTATGCTTAAGGGAAACGCCACTATAATTATATTGACCTGCGGCATTGTTCTTGCAATTATTCCAAAGACAACATTTGTTATAATTAAAGCAACTATAGCCGGTGCGAGCACCTTAAATGATAGTTCAAACATTACACTCACAAGCTGATTTATTATGCCTATCACGCTTTTATTTATAATGAACCCGCCTATTGGCATGGTTTGAAAACTTCCGGTTATGGCTTTGATGAAAATGTAGTGTCCATTTATCGCAAGAAAAATGAGTATCACGAATATGCTCATAAATTCAGATAGTATGGATATCTGCACATTTTCCTGAGGACTCAGCACATTTGCTATGGAAAATCCCATCATAAAGCCCATAAGCTGAGCTCCGAATTCAACGCCTGCCCATATAAGATGCACGGTAAATGCCAAAGCAGCTCCAAAAATAATTTCCTTTATAATAACAAGTGTTAGAAACCATATGTTGTAGTTTGTTATAGTTATATACTGCTTGGCTATAGGATAAATGGCAAGTGAAAATATCAAAGATAGTGCAATTTTTATTTGAGCGGGTATAGCTTGACTTCCAAAGACCGGTGCAAACACTATAATTGCAGATACCCGTATCAAAATAAAAATAAATGTTATGAATTCTACGAGAGCAAAGTTTGGGTTTAATAGATCAAACATTTATTAGTTAGTGTATAAGGGTCGGTATGGAACTATACAAATTTATTGTATAGTTAACTATTAACTTTGTCATCCATGGAGCCAAAAATATTAAGGATATGGCTACTGCTATGATTTTTGGTATAAATGTTAACGTCATCTCCTGAATCTGAGTTGCAGCCTGAAAAATACTTACTATCAATCCTGCCGCAAGGCTTATAATTAAGATAGGCATAGATAAGAGAAGAGCCACTTCCATAGCATTTTTACCTATAGTGACGACGGTTGATACATCCATAATTCACCTCATAAATTATAACTTTTAAATATCGACATAACGACCAAATTCCATCCATCAACAAGAACAAATAGCAGCAGTTTAAAAGGCAGAGATATCATAACAGGCGGCAGCATCATCATTCCCATACTCATAAGAACGCTTGCGACAACCATATCAATTATCAAAAACGGTATATAAATTATGAATCCTATCTCAAAGGCTGTTTTAAGCTCGCTTATAATAAAAGCCGGAATAACAATGTTAAGCGAAATATCCTCTGGATTTTTTGGATTTTTGGAATGAGATATTCTTAAAAATAGAGCTAAATCCTTCTCTCTTGTTTGCTTTAGCATAAATTGTTTTATCGGGGTTTGTGCTGAATTATAGGCCTGTTCCAAGGTGATTTTATTATCCATAAGCGGTTTATATGAATTTGTATAGATATTATTAAACACGGGCCCCATAATGAAAAATGTTAAAAATAGAGCTATGCCGATCAAGATTTGGTTTGGGGGCATCTGCTGTGTGCCCAAAGCTTGACGCAGTATAGCCAATACAATGATAATTCTTGTAAATGAAGTCATCATAATAAGAATTGAGGGCGCTATAGCCAAAATGGTCAGCAAAATCAAAATTTTTATAGAGTTTGCTATTTGCGGCGGATTGCTCGTATTACCGAGATTTATGCTTAATGAGGGGGCGGGAACGCCAGTAGCATACGAATTTGTGTAAAAAATTACCACACTAATTAGAGTAATAACTATTATAGGAAATAATTTATAAGATTTCATTTTTATTTTGATCGTTGTTCTCTATTTTTGTAATTAAGTTTACATTTTCACCAACGCCTAAAGCATACAGAGATCTATCTATTTCAACTATTATAATATAGTGTTTATTGTCCATATACAGCTTGTCTACGATTTTTATTCTGCCGCTTTTGAGTTTTGGCATTACGTTAAGCTTTTTCAAAAAATAAATAATGATGAATATTATAGACAATATAATTAATAAACTGCCCAATGTTTTTAAGAAATATGAATAGTACCCTCCATCATTTGATGCAAAGCAATTTTCTGCAAAAAGAAATATCGATAGAAATACTGTTATGCTCATCTTATTTAGTTTTTATGACTTTGTGCAGATGCTGCTAATTCTTATTGCGAACTTATTATCTAAAATTATTATTTCACCCTTGCCCAAAGTTTGATTTTCCACATTTATATCCACATGTTCTCCGGCATTTTTTGTTGTTTCTATGACGTCGCCTTTTTTTAAATTTAGTATGGTTCGTACCTGCACCTTAGCTTTTCCCAAATCAAAATACAGTTTGAGTGGTATATCCATTAAATATTTTTTTGCAGGTTCACTCATTGTATTATGAATTCCGTAAAGTATATATCTTTAACAAGATTTTTCTTTAACGTTTTGTTGATAGTAGCAATTAATTCTTTTTTGAGGGCATTTTTACCTTCATATGAGTTAATATCTGTTGAGTCTTTCGATGAAAGCAAACCTATTATGGCATCTCTTATCATCGCATCTTCCAATGAAACGCCGCCGCTCTTCCCCTCGCCTTCTTTTTTCTTAGAGGGGTTTTTCCTCTCAACAAGCGTAATTGCTATTTTTAGATATTTATCACCGCTTGGGTCTGATAGATTCACTATGATTGGTTTAAGGGAAACTGTTGCTAAATTAGTATCAGTTAACGGGCTATTTTCCTTAGTAACTGTTTTAGCAGATTGTGTTGTTTTAGGAGCAAGTACAAACATTTTCACTGCCACAACGGCTACAATTAATACTACAACCGCAATACCTGCAATTATAAAGAGTTTTCCTTTACCACCCTTTTTTTCTTCATTCTTTTCTTCATCTTTTGCCATCTTGCACCTCCTATTTGGATCTTCTCCTGCTTTTAGATATCACAAAATTAATCAAAAGTAAAATGTAGGAATGACATTTTCTCTATTGTTACCCGTAATACCATGTCATTCCTCACCCCCATCTTGTCATTCCATAGCATCCTGTCATTCCGTCCCCGTGTCAAGCACGGGG
>CAJXLZ010000028.1 GCA_913056505.1 uncultured Desulfurellaceae bacterium | reverse complement strand
AGAAAATTATCAAGGTAAAAGATTGTATCTAAAAAAAATAAAGGAAGAAAAGGACCAAGCTAAAATTAATGAAATGCTACGTCGCAAGTATGATGATAAAGATGTGTTAGCAAAAGAAAAATCACTTGTATATTTTAAAATTGAGAAAGACATCCCTATCTTAATTGGATAAGGTTTATTTGCGAACATTTTAATTACAGGCGGCAGTGGCCTAATCGGTCAAAAACTCTCGCAGGCTCTAAAAGAAAAAGGGCATGATGTTTCAATTTCAATATTAAGCAGAAAAATAGTAAATATACCCCATAAGGTTTACGCGTAGGATATTAAAAAAAAATAAATTTAAAAGAATTTATTAGTCCATAGGGGCGTTATTTTTGGTATTGCGCTGTTTTTGGTGATAGTAGTTAGTAGAAGCTGATTTCTTGTCAGAGCTAATAAATCCTAAAATCAGATTATAGCAGATAACCCAAGTATAACGTAAAACAAACAATACTGTTTTGCGTTATACAAATATTGCATACAGCGAAAAATCAACTTATCAAAAGACAAAGGCGTAACAAAAAAGCAGCAGCTTATAAGGGATTTTTTAGCATGACATTCAATCTCAAGGTATATGCCCAGTCACGGCATTAGCACTGTTTATCCAATATCGGTGTAGGCAATTGTGAAGCATGTCAGTTTAACTACCAATTTCCCATTGCACAGACAAGAAAACCTTCGTCTTGAGCTACTTGTCATTTATTTGTAACATTTTATATAAAGGATTTTTAAAAGTAGAGATACGTGTGTTATGTTTGAGCACTGATCAACCAAAAGACTAAATTTATCACTTGGTTTATAATTTAGGATAGCAATCTACTTAATAAAAGAAAAGGGCTTAAGCCCTTTTCTTTTATTTTCCTTGCGTAATAAGTTCTATATCTTGCTGGACATCTCCAATTGGTTTTACATCAAAATTCTCAACAATTACTTTAGCTACATTAGGCGATAAAAATGCCGGTAGAGTTGGACCTAACCTTATACCTTTAACGCCTAAATACAAAAGTGCTAAAAATACTGTTATTGCTTTTTGCTCATACCATGCAATATCGAAAGAAATAGGTAATTTGTTAATATCATCAAGTCCGAATGCCTCTTTTAGCTTGAGAGCAACTACAGCCCAAGAGTAAGAATCGTTGCACTGCCCCGCATCTAAAACTCTTGGAATACCATTTATATCGCCTAAATTTAATTTATTGTAGCGGTATTTTGCACAGCCTGATGTTAAAATTACAGTATCTTTTGGTAAATTTTCGGCTACATTTGTATAATATTTTCTCGTATTGTGCCTGCCATCGCATCCTGACATAACGACAAACCTTTTAATTGCTCCAGAATTGACTGCTTCTACAATTTTATCAGCTAAAGCCAACACTTGGTTATGAGCAAAACCTCCTACAATGGTGCCGCTTTCAATTTGCACAGGTGGCTGACATTTTTTTGCCATCTCAATTATAGGTGTAAAATCTTTCGGCTTACCATCTTTTCTGTCAGCTATGTGTTTTAAACCGGGATAGCCCACAACACCAGTAGTAAATACTCTATCTTTATATGAATCTTTCGGCGGCACAAGGCAGTTGGTAGTCATCAAAATAGGGCCGTTGAACGATTCAAATTCCTTTGTTTGCAGCCACCATGCATTACCATAGTTTCCAACAAAATGCTCATATTTTTTGAATTTAGGATAGTAGTTGGCTGGCAGCATTTCTCCATGCGTGTAAACATCCACGCCTGTATCTTTTGTTTGTTCAAGAAGCTCTTCCATGTCTTTTAAGTCATGACCGGAAATTAATATGCCAGGCCTATTGCGGGTGCCAATATTAACTTTACTAATCTCCGGATTACCATATGTAGAAGTATTTGCTCTGTCTAACAGTTCCATTGCTTTGACTGAAAATTCGCCAGTTTTCATAACAAGCGCAATAAGCTCATCTGTATTTAAGCTTTTTGTTAAAGTTGCAAGTGTATTTATCATAAAAGTAGTTATCGATTCATCTTCAAAACCTAAAATACTTGCATGATCATAATAGGATGCCATGCCTTTAAGGCCATATACAATAAGTTCTTTTAAAGATCTAATATCTTCGTTTGTCTCACTTAATACACCTACATCTTTTGAGGCTGCAAGTGCTTTTTCCTTTGTTTCAAATTCGTAGATATTTGCATTAGGTATAGCTTTATTCTTTGAACTTAAATACGCAGCTAACTCTTTTGCTTTAATATTTGTTTGCTTAATTTGCTCGATAACACGATCATCATCGAAATTAACATTTGTGACTGTCATGAACAAGCTTTCTGATACAAATTTTCCAATAGACTTTGGGTCTAGTCCTGACTCAATAGCCTCATTTGCAATTGTTGACAATCCTTTTAAATTATAAATTAATATATCCATTAAATCAGATGTATGGTCTTTTTTACCACACATACCTGCACCTACATTGCAACCTTTATTATGCAATGTTTCTTGACACTGATAACAAAACATCAATAACACCTCCTATTTTTTTCTAATGTAAAGCATATCATTTTTTTTTTCAATGTAAAGTCTATTAATTATTTAAATTGATAAATATCAAAACTTGACAAGAATTATCCGCTTAATCTCACAATGAATTATTTTACAAAAATTTTACAACTCTTTGATGTTTATTTTACTAAGCAAAGTTAAAATCAACGCAGAAAAAGGTGCAAGAGCGCCTAAATTTATTTCTGGAGGTGTTTTATGGTGTTAACCCAAAGTAAGTGGGTTAGGGCAGTTGCTTTTTTTGCAGTGTGTATTGCTCTATTATTTAGTGCCAAGATTTCATATGCGGGGGGTTCCATTAATGGGGCAGGATCTACTTTTGCCTATCCTGTTTATACGAAGTGGGCATTTGAGTATGAGAAAGCAACAGGAAATCGTGTTAATTATCAAGGTGTAGGTTCAGGCGCCGGCATTCGGCAGGTAAGTCAAAGGGTTGTGGCCTTTGGTGGCACAGATAAGTGCTTGACTAAAGAGGAGCTTGGTAAAAGGAATTTGATACAATTTCCATCTATGGTTGGGGGTATAGTAATTGTTGTACATATACCCGGTATTAAAAATAACCAATTAAAACTTTCAAATGCTGTTATCTCAAAAATATTTATGGGTAAGATAAAATATTGGGATGATCCTCAAATTGAGAAAGACAATAGTGGGCTTAAATTGCCACACCTTGGAATTGTAATTGTTCATAGGGCTGATGGTTCTGGGACAAACTGGAATATTACTTACTGGTTGAGTCAAATCAGCAGACAGTGGAATCAAAAGGTTCACTACGGATTATCTGTAAATTGGCCAACCGGTGTTGGTGGAAAAGGTAATATGGGCGTAGCAAGCTATGTTAAACAGATTAAAGGTTCAATTGGTTATGTAGAGTATGCTTTTTGGCTACAAAACCACTTAACTAATGTAGATCTGCAAAATAAAGAGGGTAAATGGGTAGCACCAACTGTAGCAACTATTAGAGAGGCAGCAGCAAAGGCTAATTGGCAACCAAGCAAGGGTTTCTACCAAGTATTGGTAAACCAAAATGGGGCAAAGACTTGGCCTATCGTATCGGGTACATTTGTGCTTATACCTAAAGAAAAATCACCAAAATACAAACAAGCTGCCGAATTTTTTAAATGGGGTTTTAATCATGGCGATAAGGCAGCTGAGAAGTTAGGTTATATTCCACTGCCACGTTCAACAAAAAAGTTGATATTTAACTATTTAAGAGAGAATGGATTTTAAAATTTTGAATAATGGGGGGAGACTCCCCCCATTCAATTAGGAATAAAAGGTGAAAAAGAAATTTGTAATTTTGGATTTTTTACTTAAACATATATCGATGTTTTTTGCTTATACCGTGATATTGGTTGTTTTTGGACTATTTTTGGTTTTACTTATTAACTCAAGCAGTGCTATTAGTCATTTTGGTTTTTTTAATTTTTTAACCAGCAATGTATGGTCTCCTGCTTTTAATAAATTTGGCGGGTTAATTCCACTCGTTGGAACATTGTTTACCACCATTATATCTGGCATAATTGCTATACCTATAGCGCTTGGCATTGCGATATTCCTTGTGGAAATCTGTCCTAATTCTTTAAAAACACCAATTGGCATAGCTATAGAATTGTTAGCCGCAATTCCAAGTGTAATTTATGGTTTTTGGGGTTTATTTTATTTGGGACCTCTAATAGGAAATTATGTTCAACCCTTCTTTAATGCTACGCTTGTGAAATTACCAGTTATTGGCTCTTTTTTTTATGGTTATTATTCTGGTGTAAGTTTGTTTACTGCAAGTGTGGTGCTTGCAATTATGATTATTCCATTCACCGCCGCATTGGTTAGGGATGCATTAAAAATTACACCCAATTTATTAAAAGAATCTGCTTATGCGCTTGGCGCCACAAAATGGGAAACTATCTTAAAAGTAATGTTTAGGTATTCTAAAAGCGCAATTATTGGGGCAGTTTTGATTAGTTTAGGTCGTGCTATTGGTGAGACTATGGCTGTTACATTTGTTATTGGCAATCAAGATAAATTGCCCGCCTCTTTGATGTCTCCTACTACAACTGTTACAGCTACTATAGCAAATGAATTTACAGAAGCCTCTTCTCAGTTGTATCTATCATCAATGTATCTACTTGCATTTATATTGTTTTTGTCAAGTTTTACTTTAATTATTGTATCTAAGATGTATTTTTTAAGAAAGGTGAAAAATTAAAATGTCTAAGCGTAGGTTTTTAAACTATTTAGGGCTAACAGTTTCAACCTTAAGTGCGTTAATAGGTTTGTTTTTTTTATTTTGGATTATTATTAGTCTGATATATAAAGGTTTTCATTATTTAAACTGGAACGTGTTTACGCAGAATGCCGTAGCACCAGGTGATAATGGCGGAGGATTAAAATTTGCGATATTAGGGCAGTTAGAAGTCGTTGGTATCGCCTCATTAATAGGTATACCAATTGGTTTACTGGCTGGTATATATCTAAGTGAGTATGGCAAGGATAGTTTTACATCAAATGTAATTCGTAATATTTGTGATGCAATGACCTCTATACCATCCATAATAATTGGTATATTTATTTATGCTTTATTAGTTGTTCCAATGGGCAATTTTTCTGCATTAGCAGGCTCAGTTGCTTTATCAATTTTAATGATCCCGATCGTAATATCTTCTGTTGATAATATCTTACGCCTTGTTCCCAATGAATTAAGAGAAGCTGCCTATGCTTTAGGTGCCCCAAAATATGTTGTAATTTTTAAAGTGGTGGTAAAAGAAGCAATTGTTGGCATAATTAGTGCTATTTTAATCGCAATATCTAGGGTTTTAGGCGAAACTGCGCCATTGCTTTTTACCTCTTTTAATAGTAATTTTGAAAGCTATAAACTCAATAAACCCATAGGTACATTAACCGTTACAATGTATGATTATGCAATGGGACCTTATGATAATTGGCATCATTTGGCTTGGGCTGCCGCAATTATTTTGACTTTTAGTGTTTTATTGTTTAATATTGCAAGCAGGTTGTTTTCTTATTGGAGGTTCAGTCATTGAGCTATACTTGCAAAATTGATGGCAAATTAAAAATTGATGTCAGAGATTTTAATTTTTACTACGGTAACAAGAAAGCTCTGTCGGATCTAAATTTTTGTGTCAAAGAAAACACAATTTTAGCGCTGATTGGTCCATCCGGATCTGGTAAAACTACGCTCGCACGATGTTTTAATCGCATGCATGATTTATATCCTAATAATCACTATGAGGGGCGTATACTGATCGATAACAAAGATATATTAGATCCAAAAATTGACCTTATTGAATTAAGAAACAAAATAGGCATGGTATTCCAAAAACCTACCGCTTTTCCTATGTCCATCTTCGAGAATGTAGCATTTGGGCTAAAATTAATAGGAATAAAGAACAAGACAGAATTGGAAGATAGGGTAGTGCAGGCTCTCAAAGGTGCCGCCCTCTGGGATGAAGTTAAAGATAGGCTTAATAAACTTGCAACAAACCTATCTGGTGGGCAGCAACAAAGATTATGCATAGCACGAGCAATTGCAGTTAACCCAGAGGTGTTAGTTTTTGATGAGTCTACGGCCTCACTTGATCCAATATCAACATCAAAAATAGAAGATTTAATGATTGAAGCTTCAAAAAAATTGACTATTATAGCCGTAACACATAACTTACAGCAAGCGGCTCGTATTTCGGAGTATACACTATTTTTGATGAATGGTGAAGCCATTGAATATGATAAAACAGATGTTATATTTACAAACCCTAAGGACAAGAGAACGCAAAACTATATTATGGGAAAATTTGGTTAGTAGAGCCTATGAGATTATTAGATGAAGATTTGAAACAGTTGCGTGTAAAGATTTCAAATATGGCGCAGTTAGCTTTAAATATGTTTAATGATTCTATTGAGTCGCTTGTAAATAAAGACCTAAGTTTAGCACAAAAAGTTAAAGAATCAGATGATAAGGTTGATGCGCTTGATAATGATATAGATAACTTTTGCGCTAATCTAATTGCCTTGAGGTCTCCTCTAGCAGAGGAATTAAGATTGGTTTTATCAGCTTTAAAAATAGATATTTTCTTGGAACGTGTTGCAGATAATGCGACAAACATATCAGAATGGGTGGAAAAGATAGATTTTGTGAACTTTAAGGTAGATACGAGCGAAATTATAGATATGAAAGATAGAACAGCTTTAATGCTTGAAACTGCCATTGAATCTTTTTTTTCAAAAGATCATTATAAAGCCATTTTTGTTATAGATAGTGATGACTATGTTGATAAACGCGAGCTCTCAATAATAAAAACAATGGCGCAAATTACCAATGAGCAAAATGCTTCTACCTTAACAATACCAATGATTTTTATTGCACGAGCTATAGAACGTATTGCAGATCAGGCAACAAATATAGCCGAACTATCGATTTATGTAACTACGGGTAAAATTTGTAAACATAAACGTATAAAAGATCTTTAATGTTTAATATATTGATTGTTGAAGATGAAGAAACAATATCTCATTTATTAGAATTCAATCTACAAAGTGAAGGTTTTAAAACAATATTAGCAGAAGATGCAAACCTCGCGTTGCTTATTTTGAAAGATTTTGTGCCAAACCTGATTATTTTGGATTTAATGTTGCCCGGTTTACAAGGAGAAGATTTTCTTAGGATTATAAAGGCGAAACCTGAATATAAAGATATAGCAATAATTATTTTGAGTGCAAAATCTCAAGAATCTGTGATTACCACTTTGTTGGCTGAAGGGGCTGATGATTACGTGACCAAACCTTTCTCTATTAAGGTGCTGATTGCAAAGATTAAAGCCCTATTAAGAAGAATAGAGAAGAAACATAATAAAATAAAATTTGAGGGTATCGAGTTAGATTTTGATACTTTTACTGCTTATAATGACGGCATTCAAATGAATTTAACAACAAAAGAGTTTGAGTTATTAGGCTTATTCTTATCTAATCCAAATAAGATCTTTTCGAGAGATGAATTGTTTACGAAGATTTGGGGTTTTGACGATCAAATCCAAACCCGTACAGTAGATGTCCATATATCATCCTTAAGAAAAAAACTTTCCAGTAAATCAAATCTAATCAAATCTAAACCTAAAATTGGTTATGGCCTCATTTTATAAACTACTTTTCTTATTCATTTTTGTAGTTAATTTCTTTATTGCGATTGTAGTTTATCTTTTAATCCATTCTTGGTTATTAGCCATAGTAATATATATATTTTTATCGATTTCATTTATTCAGGGTTTTAATTATCTTATATATAAAAGTTTTCAGAACCACGGAACTGTTTTTTTTAGAGTTTTTCCCATTATGCATAAAAGTATTGAAAGACTATCACAAAAAATTGATAAATTGAGTATCCATAGGGAAAATTTACTTAAAATCATTGAAAATATAAGACTTGGTGTCCTACTTGTAAACAATAAAAATGAAGTATTATTGTCAAACAGGTACATTGCGGAGCTGTTTGGCTGTAATATTGAATTCGGTAAATCTATTGTTGGTGGATGGGAGAATTACAAAGTTATTAGTTTGTTCGATAAGTTTTTAAAGGAGGATTTTAGTAAAGTAGAGTTTGAGCATAAAATCCTAAAATTCGATAAAATTTCTCTGACAGATGCTTACATTTTATTAATAGAGGATGTGACGAAAGAGGAATCTTATCAAAAAATGAAGATGACATTTTTTTCAAATGCTTCACATGAACTTAAAACTCCGATAACCAATATAATGGGTTATGCTGAAACGCTTTTAATTAATAAGAATATTGATAAAAATAACCGTGATAAGTTTTTAAATTATATCTATAGAAATGCTCTTAATTTAAATAACTTGATAAATAATATTTTAGAACTTGCTCAAATAGAGCATTACAAAAGCAGTAATAAGTTATTCTCAAGAACAAATTTGGTTGATCTGGTTGTTGATTTAAATATAAATAATTTGATTTTGAATAAACCTATAAAATTCATAAAAGAAATTGATGTAGATGAATTGCCGATTAACGATTATCATATGAAAACAATTTTAAATAATTTATTAGATAACGCCTATTTTTATACAAAAGAGGGCTTTATCAAACTAAGATGTTTTTGTGATGATAAATATTATATCATAGAAGTTGAAGATACAGGTATTGGTATAGAAAAGAGCCAACAGGAAAGGATTTTTGAGCGTTTTTATAAGGTCAAAAGCAAAGGTAGCGGGTTGGGTCTTGCAATAGTAAAACATCTTGTTATGTTATATAATGGTACAATTGAAGTTGAAAGCAAGGTTGGTCTTGGTAGCTTATTTAGGATAAAATTTCCCAAGGAAAGATAAATTTGCTATGGCAGAAATTAAAACCTATAATATAATATTTCTGTGAAGATCATATCCATAAAGATTTTTTTTGCAATCTCTGTTTATTAAGAGTTTTTTGTGGCCAAAAATGGCTACATAATAAGGAAATTAAAATGAAAGTATTATCACTATTAGATAAAGATGTATTTATAGAATGTGTTGTAGTCAATAGCACCAATGAGTATATCGAGGAAATAATATTAACTCATAATGGATTTAAAGCAATGGATTTTACTAATGAATATGAAAATAAAGATTCAGTATTAGAAGAAATAAGTTTATGGGTTTATAATCACCATAATACATTAGTTGAAGTAAAGGAGATATTATGACATTAAAAGAATTAGATATAAAAATAGATACATTACTTAAAGAATATAATAAAGTATCTAATAAAGAGGTTATGAAACAAATTATGAGTGAAATTAATATGTATGCTAATCTTCGTAATAGTTATGTAATTAAACATCCAGAATATC
>CAJXLZ010000027.1 GCA_913056505.1 uncultured Desulfurellaceae bacterium | reverse complement strand
AGAGCTGTTTTTAAGCGGTTTTTCTCTAACAGCAAATATAGTGTTCTATATAATAGCTATTCAGAAGACCTCTATGTCCAATGCGGTGTTTTTGCTGTATTTAGGCCCTATCTTTGCATCATTGATAGCTTTTTTATTTTTGGGCGAGAGTTTAAGGGGTATAGATATACTCTCTCTACTTATGGCTTTAGCAGGCATACTGTTTATGCTAAAATTTAAATTTAATATAGGAAAAGAGGAACTAAGCGGCATAGTATGTGGTGTTTTAGCTGGTATCTCCTACGGTGTGCTTATAGTGTCAAACAGGATGATAAAACAGGATGTGCATTTATTAATAAGGGGATTTTATCAATTTGTCATAGGATTTTTAATTTTACTGCCTATGTGTATTAGTTTATTTAAAGTGGATATCATTTTGGAAAATATAAAAGTTCTTCTTGCGATAGGCTTTATTAATGGTTTTCTGGGTATAACATTAATGTTTAACGCCATTAAAAATTTAAAGAGCGTTGAATATGGTGTATTTTCATACTTAGAGGTTGCTTACGCGGTGCTGTTCGGTGTCATATTTTTTTCAGAAACGGTAGATATTTTTAAGATAATAGGCGGCATATTTATCCTATTTGCGGGTTTGCTACAGGTGTTGAAGACTCACAAGATAACTTATAAAGAGAATTTTCTAAAAAGTAGGCAGGAAGTTGGCCCATAGAACGCTTGTTTTTCGCCCAATTTCATACTGTTCTATTTATAAAATTTCTTCATATTATATTCAATACTTTTATATGTAGTTTTGGAAAGCTTATCTAAGATTTGAAAAAATTCATATACCATTCAACAAATTTTTTGACGCCTGTATTTACGGGTGTGTTTGGTATATAGTTAAAATCTTTAGATAGATTGCTTACATCGGCCCACGTGTTTGGCACATCGCCGGCCTGCATAGGCATAAAGTGCTTTTTTGCTTTTTTGCCCAGGGTTTTTTCTATGGCCTCTACAAAATCCATCAGCTTCACAGGTTTGCTGTTTCCGATATTATATATCTTATACGGCGCCACACTGGATGAGGGATCCGGGGTGTGTCCATTCCAATCTTTGTTGGGTTTTGGAGGGTGATCTACAACTTTTACGATGCCCTCTACTATATCGTCAATGTATGTAAAGTCTCTTTTCATATTACCGTTATTGTAGATATCTATAGGCTTGTTATTCAAGATATTTTTAACAAATATAAACAGAGCCATATCAGGTCTGCCCCATGGGCCGTATACGGTAAAAAATCTTAAGCCCGTTGTAGGCAAATTATATAGATAGCTATAGGAATGTGCCATCAGTTCATTGGATTTTTTACTCGCCGCATACAGACTGATCGGGTGGTCAACGTTGTCTTGAACTGAAAATGGCATTGTTTCATTGAGGCCGTAAACACTGGACGAACTTGCATAAACAAGGTGTTTTATATTGAACTGTCTGCTTAATTCCAATATATTTGCGAAACCCACTATGTTGCTGTTTATGTAAGCATAAGGATTAATCAAACTATATCTAACGCCCGCTTGGGCAGCTAAGTTGCAGACCTTATCGAAATGTTCATTATGAAAAAGTTTATTAAGGTTATCTTTATCGGTAATATCAAGTTTTGTGAATTTGTAGTTTGGGAATAGATTTGAATTATAATATTTTAAATTCGGGGAAATTTCGCTTTTAACCGCTTCTGTATCGATGCCCATCTGCTCAAGTCGCCCATATTTCAAATTGACATCATAATAGTCATTTATATTGTCGCACCCTACAACCTCATCGCCGCGTTCAGCCAATCTTTTTGATAGATGATAACCTATAAAACCAGCTGCACCAGTAACTAAAATTTTCATAAACACCTTCCTGAATAATTTAACAGCACTCCTAATTATAATAACACGGCAGTTATTGTCAAATATAGATACAATTCGCTGCTTGTTAAGTTGGAAAAAAATATATATAGTTATATTCTTATGAAGTCTTATGAAACGATCTTGGAATACGATAAGCTTAAAAAGATAATAGGCGAATTTATGCAGACAACATACGGCAGCAAAATGCTTGGCGATCTGCATCCTGTATTTGATGTAGATAAAGCAAAAAATGATTTTCTAATTTTTAATCACTTTTTAGATTTTTTCTATAAATGGGGCGCTCCTCAATTGGATGATATATTTATCTCTCCTATTATAGAAGCTTCACACACCGTTATGTTGACACCCGAGGAACTCAAAAAAATAGGGAATTTTCTTTTAATGTTAAATAATATTGAAAAGGAATTTTTGGAGCATGACGAAAATTATATATATGAATTGTATATCGGTTTTGATATTTTAGATGAGCTTTATAAGAAGATAACGCACTGCATAGATGATCACGGTTTCGTTAAAGATACAGCATCAAAGAGGCTCTTTGATATAAGGATACGTATGAGGGAGTTAAAGAATGATATTACGCACATTTTAAAGAATATTATGCATTCTGGCGTGCGCAATGTGCTTGTTGACACAAATGTATTCTTAAAGCATTCACGCTATACACTGCTTATGCAGGCGAATTTTAAAGAATATTTAAGTGGGCGTATTGTTGAGATGTCCAAAACGGGCAACTTTTTTGTGGAACCGGACAGTGTTTATGCAAAAAATAGTAGACTTGAAAAACTTATCATAGAAGAGGAAAAGGAGATAAGAAAAATACTATCAGAACTGACGAATATGGTTAGAAAATATACCCCTAAGCTTAGATATAACGAGGGAAAACTGGGTTTTTTGGATATGCATATTGCGAAATACCGATATCACAAAACATTCAGCCCCTGTAGTGTGGAGTTTACGAATGAAAGATCTATATGGGCAAAGAATGTTAAACATCCTATTTTGGTGCATATAAAAAATGGTAGTGTAGTAGGATCGGACATTGATTTAAGCTCGGATAATAAACTTATCATAACAGGGCCGAATACAGGCGGCAAAACGGTGTTTTTGAAAAATGTAGGTTTGCTTATAATGAGCGTCTATTCTGCTATTCCTCCCGTTGCGGAGAGTGTAAAAATAGGACCAATAAGCGGTGTTTATGCCTCGATTGGCGATGAGCAGGATATTGAAGCATCACTAAGTAGTTTTTCTGCTAAAATGGTGCAGATTAAATCCATCGCAGAAAAGGTTGATGAAAAATCTGTTGTTTTGTTGGATGAGGTGGGATCAGGCACAAGTCCAGAAGAGGGCGAAGCTGTTGCATATGCTGTGGCTAACTATTTCGGGTCGCGCTGCATATTGGTTGCTACAACACACTATAGAAAATTGGCCTATATTCTTAAAAATTCAGGTTTTCCTACTGCCGCATTTGAATTTAACGAGAAAAATTTGCGTCCTACATACAAATTAATATACGATCGTATAGGCAAAAGCTACGGAACTGATATAGTAAAAATGCTGAATTTGCCAGATGAAATAGTAGATGTTGCCTCGAATTTTTATAGGGAGTACAGTTCAACCTTTAACAAACTCACAAGAGATATGGAGCAGGCAATGAATGAGCTGGAGAAAAAGAAAAGGGAATTTTCTATGTCTAAATCCTATTATGACAAACTTATATACGAAGAGAAAGATGCTAAAAAGCAACTAATAGAAAGGTTGAATATTGAAGAGCAGAGGAGAAAAAAGCAGTATGAAGGCTTGATAAAAGATATACGAACACAGCTTTCTCAACTTATCAAACAGCAGAAAATATCCGAAGCGCACAGAAAACTCAACGAGGTGAAAAAGAGGGCTCAAGATATATTCAGCGATAAAAAAATACCGTCTGGGCAAACATTTAAGGTTGGAGATAGGGTTGAATTCGGTTCAAATATAGGCATAGTTGTTGATCTAAAGCATGACAGATTAAAGGTGGAGTTCGACGGCAAGAGCATGATAGTTCCATCTAATATGGTGAGCAAAGTTACCAAAAAACCCGCAAAGAAGCATAAGGTAGATATGCACTCTACAAAGAATGAAGCTATGTTTGAGCTGAATATAATAGGTAAGCGGCGTGATGAAGCCGAAATCGAACTTATACGGTTTTTGGATCACGCATCCAGCGGTTCTTTTAAACAGGTTAGGATTGTGCACGGTATAGGCAGTGGAATTTTACGCCAAATGGTAATAGAAAACCTAAAATCGCATCCATTTGTCAAAGATTTTCATCCTGCACTACCGCAGGAAGGCGGAGATGGTGCAACAATTGCTGAGTTCAAATGAATAATATTACAGAAGAACTAAAAGATAGGATAGATATAGTTGAACTGATATCGCGATATGTGCATTTGAAGAGAAGAGGTGCGAACTATTTTGGTTTGTGTCCATTTCACTCTGAAAAAACGCCGTCATTTTCTGTTAACCCTAAGGGTAGATTTTTTCACTGTTTTGGATGCGGTGCAAGCGGTGATGCCATAACATTCTATATGAAGATAGAAAATTTGGATTTTAAGGATGCCATTAAGGAACTTGCTCAGCAGTATGGAATTGATATAAATTTTCAGAAGAAATCCGATCCACTTATTGAAATACATAAAATTGCAACCGATTTTTTCCACAGCGCTATAAAAAACTCCAAAGCGGCTATGAACTATTTAGAACACAGAAAGATTGATCAGGCAATTGTGGATAATTTTTTAATAGGATACGCTCCGGCAGATAGCAATTTGTATAGCAAATTGAGAGAAAAATTTAATGAGGCGCAGATAATGCAGAGCGGGATTTTTGTTAATGGAGCAAACGGCGTATACAACAGGTTTACCAATAGAATTATATTTCCAATTAAAGATGCAGGCGGCAATACAATAGCATTTGGTGGAAGAATTTTGGGCAGTGATAAAGATAAGGCAAAATATATAAATTCACCGGAAACAAAACTGTTCTCCAAGCATAGGGTATTGTATGGTTTAGATGTAGCAAGAAAATATGTTAGGGATGTTGGCTATTTTATTGTTACAGAGGGATATATGGATTGTCTGCGTCTTCAGAACAGTGGATTTCACACAGCTATTGCGACGCTGGGCACGGCGTTATCCAAATATCATCTGTCTGCTATTAAACGTTATACCAATAAGATCTATCTTAATTACGATGCGGATAAAGCTGGTTTTAGTGCTATGATGCGCAGTGCTCCAACTATATTTTCGTCTGATATAGATGCGTATGTTATTATTTTGGATAGGGATGATGATCCGGATAGTTTTATCTTGAAACACTCAAAAAATGCATATGAGGAGCGTTTGAAAAATGCGGTTGAATATTTTTCTTATATTATAAATTTTCTCAAAAGTAGGTACAATATGGATAACCCACAGGAAAAAGTCAACGCATTGAATGAAATCAGACCTGTTATTGATATGATATCCGATCCAATAAAGAAAGCAGCATACATATCGAAAATATCGCAGATTTTTAATATATCGGAGAATATTATATCGGGTGGCAGAAAGATGCACCATAAACAGACGGCCAAAAAATTGACTAAAGAAGCAGCGCTTTTAAGCTATCTTTTAAAGGATATAGAACTATTTGTATGGATAGAGAATCCAGACGATTTTGCGGAGTATTTTAACGATATGTATAGCAATATATATAAGCGTCTTTTGAGTAAGTATACATCCGGTGAAAAGTTTGACCTGCAGGAATTCTTAGAGGGTTTAGAGGATAGTGAGCGCAATGTAGTTTATAAACTGTTTTCGGAGGAGAGTACAGAGATAACAGAGCGATATGAGCGTAGAAAATCATTTTTATATCTTCTGAATCAATTTGAGATACAATCAATAAAGAAAAAAATAAAAGATATACAGAGCGAAAATTCAAAAGATCATCCAGACGATATAATGCAGGAGGTGAACAGACTATTTTCAAGGCTTCAGGAGTTAAAAAATGGTTGAAACAGTTGTTAGTTATCTGCTACAGACAATAGGACATTTGGGATATGTGGGCATTGTGGCGCTGATGTTTTTGGAAAGCACATTCTTCCCGTTTCCGAGCGAGGTTATTATTCCGCCTGCTGCATATCTATCTGCGAAGGGTAGTATGAATATCTATATTGTTATATTAAGCGGTATATCCGGTAGTCTGCTCGGCGCACTGTTTAACTATTATATATCACGAATATTGGGCATTAGGTTTTTGATGAAATATGGTAAATTTATCGGTATATCCAAGAGGGCGCTTGCAAAATCCTCACGTTTTTTTAAGCGACATGGCGCAATCAGCACCTTTGTTGGCAGATTGCTGCCCGGTATAAGACAGTACATATCTATGCCGGCAGGTGTTGCAAAAATGAATCTTTTTGCATTTTGCATATTTACTGCATTTGGAGCAGGTATATGGGTCGGTATTTTGGCTTTTATAGGATATGCTGCGGGCAACAATCCTCAGATTGTAAAGCTAATGATTCATAGAAGCTATGTCTATATATCTGTTTTTATCTTAATTATTACAGCTGCATATATTACTTTAAGGAGGAGGTATGATAAGCGAATTTAGGCGTATAGGAAATATGCTGTTTTTATCCCATCTGGTTGATGTGTCGGGAGGAAACTTAAGCGTTAAAACAAAAGATGGTGTTTGGATAACAAAAACTAAAAAAAGCCTCTATAATCTGCGCGGCAAGGATATAGTGAAGATACCCTTCGAAAAAAGTGTAGCGTGGAATGCGGCATCAAGTGAAGCGGCAGTTCATATTAATATATATAAAAATATTGAATCTGCTAAAGCTATTGTGCATGCTCATCCTGTAAATTGCATAGCATTATCCTTGAAAGAAAAGATTATTAAACCTTTAGATTATGAAGGGAGTCTTTTCCTGGGCAGTGTGGATGTTGTTGATATAGAATACGACAAATGGGGCAAGGCAAAAGATGTCATAAGCAGTTACTTTAAGAATCACCCACAAAAACAGATTGTTGCGGCAAAAGGACATGGCGTTTTTGCTTATGCAGACACGCTGTTTGATGCACTCACAAATGTGAGTGCACTAGAAAATTCCTGCAAAATTATACAAACGAACGCATTTAGAAATGCTACTTGACATAGAAAGTAAAAGGGGATATGAGTGTAAGGTAGAATAAAGACAAGAGGAGATGTTAGGCGAGGGGCTCTTGTGCCAGAGAAAAGCGGTAGCAAGCGGTGAACGCGGTGAGCCCGGTCGTTAGGCCAATATAAATTGGGGGTGTGAGATGAAGGGTGAATTTACGGCAATTATAGAGCCCGCATCTGAAGGTGGGTATTGGGCAGTTTGTCCAGAAGTGCCCGGTGCCAATGGCCAAGGAGAAACAATAGATGAGGCAAAAGAGAATTTGCGTCAAGCCATAGAGCTGATTCTAAAGGATCGGCGGGAGGATGTTCTTCGCGGATTGCCTGATGATGTAATTGAAGAAAAGATAGTAATTGGATGAAACGCAAGGATTTGGAAAGAAAATTACGCATTGCAGGTTGCTACCTCAAAAGAGAAGGAGCTTCACATTCACTGTGGATTAATCCAAAGACTGGGGTTATTGAAACTGTTCCTCGACATAACGAAATCAAGGAACCTTTAGCAAAGAAAATACTAAAAAATCTAAATGCAGAATAGGTAGTCTAACAAATCGCTGCGCCTGACCGCTATTCCGTTGTACTCTGTAGCGGCAGGTGATTTGCCGTTATGTGTAAAGGAGGAATAAATGGCGTTTGCACTTTGGCCGAAACAGATTAAGTGCCCAAATTGTGGATACGAAGGGAAGGCCCAAATCAAGGGCTCTGGATGTGGTCTATGGCTTCTCTTTTTGGTTCTATTCTTTGTTTCATTCTTGTTCTGGCCTCTCTTTTTTGTAGCCGGAATTATGTTCTTGTGGTTGTTGCTGAAGCCTGCGGATCAAATTTGTCCAAAATGCAAATACCCGCATCCGATACCAAAAAAATAGGCTCCAGATCCTATGCTTTAAACAAATAAGGAGAAAGAAAATGAAAATTAAGGTTTACCTTGAGCCAAGCGAAGATGGAGGGTATACTGCAATAGTTCCATCTTTACCAGGATGTCTTTCAGAAGGTGATACTAAAGAAGAAGCGATAAAAAATATTCGAGAGGCAATTGAACTTTATTTAGAACCAGTAGAAGATGATGTCCCGACTATAGCAAATGCAGAAGAATTAGAATTAGCAATATGAGCAAAGTTCCGAGTCTGAATTATGATAAGCTCATTAAGGTATTGCAAAGGGATGGATGGGTAATAGTTCGACAGAAAGGTTCTCACATTAGGTTGCAAAAACATTATAGAAATGAAGTATTAAAGATTATAGTTCCAGCCCACAAACCAATAAAGAGGTCAACATTGTCACATATATTAAAACAAGCAAGAATATCGTTAGATGACTTTATAAAGAAATTGTAATTTCAATAGCAAAAATCACCATAAAATCCTTTAAAAATCCATAATGGACACAGGATAATCAAGCACACATAGTAGGACAGTGTCCTATCATACATAAATAAAGTTAATAGTATATTATGAAGGATACAAGTCAAAGATCTTATCTTGGATAAGGCCATATCTCATTTCTTCAAATCCCGGTTGGAAATATTATCTTCACTCATTATTTTTAATCTCTCTATTCTCAATTTTGTCCAACTATGTGCTTGAGCTTTTCTAAAAAATTATACAAAAATCTTGATTTTATAGGTGCAATATTATATTTTTACACAATTTTACTAAAGGCGGTTTAGTAATGGATGTAAAGGAAGAGATTAAAAAGCTCAAGAAAGAAAAAAATGCTTTGATACTTGCACACTACTATCAGAGAGATGAAATACAGGCAATTGCCGATATCAGGGGTGATTCATTGGCTTTAGCTCAGGAAGCATCAAAGACGGATGCTGATATAATAGTTTTTTGCGGTGTAAAATTTATGGCAGAAACAGCAAAAATTATATCACCCGATAAAAAGGTGCTTCTACCTGTTTATGATGCAGGATGTCCATTGGCTGGTATGGCAACGGCTCAAGATGTATCAAAGAGAAAAAAAGAATTGAATAACCCTGTAGTTGTCTCATATGTTAATACGACTGCGGAGGTAAAGAGCGTATCGGATATATGTTGCACATCGGGCAATGCAGTAAATGTGGTTAGAAGTTTGAAAGAGGATAGGATACTATTCGTGCCCGACCGTAATTTGGGTTCTTATGTAAAGGAACAGGTCACCGAAAAGGAAGTTTATTTGTGGGACGGATATTGTCTTGTACATGAAGCGTTTAATATTAAAGATTTAAAAAGTTTGCTTAGCCAGCATCCCGATGCAAAGGTAGCTGTGCACCCCGAATCGCCTAAAGATATACGTGATAGTGCGGATTTTGTAGGCAGTACGGCAGGCATTATAAAATATGTTGAACAAAATGATAACAAAGAATT
>CAJXLZ010000026.1 GCA_913056505.1 uncultured Desulfurellaceae bacterium | reverse complement strand
AAGCAGAAGACGGCATACGAGATGCGTATAGCTGACGAGTTTAAGATATTTACAAATGTAAATAACACAGTGGTTGACCCTAAAAACTTTGATGATAAAAACTATGTAGATTTCAAGGGAGAAACCTGTATTATTCCTCCAAATAGCTTTGCACTTGCAAGAAGCGTTGAATATTTTAGGATACCAAGAAGTGTTTTGACTATATGTGTAGGTAAGTCTACATACGCACGATGTGGAATTATTGTTAATGTAACGCCATTTGAGCCAGAGTGGGAAGGGTATGTAACTATTGAAATAAGTAATACGACACCCATACCTGCTAAAATATATGCTTATGAAGGTATAGCACAGGTGCTATTTTTTGAGAGTGACGAAGAGTGTGAAATTAGTTATGCAGATAAAAAGGGAAAATATCAAAAACAGAAAGAATTGACATTGGCCAAAATTTAGATTTATAAGGGGTGTTCAAATGTCGGGTCATAATAAATGGAGCTCGATAAAATATAAAAAAGCTAAAGAGGATAGTAAAAGAGGCGCTGTATTTACAAAACTTATAAGAGAACTCACTATAGCTGCGAAAGAGGGTGGTGGCGATCCGGATTCTAATCCCCGATTGAGACTCGCTATAGAAAAAGCAAAAGAAGCAAATATGCCTAAACAAAATGTGGAGAAAGCTATTAAAAAAGGCACCGGCGAGTTGCCCGGCGTTGTTTACGAAGATGTAACATATGAAGGATATGGCCCCGGCGGTGTTGCGATGATTATTGAAGCAACCACTGATAACAAACAAAGAACTACTGCGTCAGTAAGGCATTTATTGAGCAAGTACGGCGGCAGTCTCGGGGAAAACGGATGTGTGTCGTGGATGTTTGATAGTGTGGGATATATATCAATAGATAAAGATAAAGTAGATGAAGAAGAGCTATTTGAAGCAGCTTTGGATGCAGGCGCACAGGATGTAAGAAGCAATGAAGAAGATAATGTATTTGAAGTAATCACTGATACCAAAGACTTTATGGCTGTAAAAAATGCGCTTGAAGAAAAAGGTTTTGAATTTGTTAGCGCCGAATTAACAAAGATACCTCAAACTATGGTTAAACTAGATAATGGCAAAGCAGAGAGTATGCTGAAATTGATGAATATGCTTGATGAAGATGATGATGTATTAAATGTTTATGCAAATTTCGATATACCTGATGAAATAATGGAGAAATTTGAGTAGTTGTTATGGGGAAAATGCAGGCATACTTGATAACATAATTCTACCTTTTTAATTACTGAGTAAAATTTTAGTCGAATCTAAGAAATGTATGTGGCTAACTTATCTTATATGTATGAAGTTACATTTCTCAAAAATATAAAATTAGCAAACTTTTTATGCAGAAGATTTACAACTTGATCACATTGGAACTGTTAAGCAACTTTGCATATATCAATAATAGCTTAAAACACAATGCAAGAGCAGAATTTTTATATTTTGCCTTATTTAAAACCGCAAGATTAGGATACGTTATCAGAGATAATTTAATGAAAGCAGATAAAATAGAAAAATTGTTATGAAGATATTTATAGAGGAAGCAAAGAAATCTAAGAAAGAGCTATTCGATAGACTCAAAACCCTTAATAAAAAACGTGGAAAAGTGCGGTATATCGTAAAAGAGCATACACAATGGGTGGATAACTTGATGAAAGCGTTAAGCTTTAAATTTCTTAGAGAGAAAATAAAAGATTTTTCTATTGTTGCTTTAGGAGGATATGGAAGAAAACAATTAAATCCAAGGTCAGATATAGACATAATGGTGCTTGTAAAAGATAGATCATCAGTTTCTGACGAGGATGTGAGAATAGTAGGCGATGTTCTGTATGCCTTGGATTATGAATGCGGTGTATCTGTGAGAACGATCTCGGAATGCGTAAATCTTTCTGAAGAAGATGATATGATAAAAACATCGCTTTTCGATTCAAGGTTTGTTTGTGGAAGCAAAAAATTATTTAATGAATACAATAAAATTTTACAAAAAGATATAATAGATAAAAATGTGGAACTATTTGTTGAAAATAAGATATCGTTTCTTAAGGTAAGACATAAAAAATTCGGCAATACGGTATTTGTTCTTGAGCCTAACATTAAAGAAGGTGTCGGGGGACTTAGGGACTACAATACGCTTATCTGGGTATCAAAGGCAATTTTTCATACAAAAAATGCTCTTGATATGAAAAGAAGAAAAATATTAGAGAGTGAGGATTACCAAAGATTAAGGAATGCTCTCTATTTTTTGTGGCAGTTAAGGAATACGTTACATTTTGAGACAGGCAAAGAGACCGATATACTCCATTTAGATATGAGGGAAAGCATTGCTTATGAAATGGGATACAAAAATTCAAAAAATAGTTCTGCAAGCGAAAAGCTTATGCGTAAGTACTATTATCATACTATAGGTCTAAAGATAGTTGTTTTGAAATATTTAGAGTTGTTTGAATTGAAAAAATCGGTTAACATTAATACGCACTCTTTTAAAATAGACGACAAAATAGTAATAAAGGGTGGCAAAATAGGTTTTTATAAAGAAATAGAAAGGGTAGAAGATATATTTTTGCTGTTCTATTATTCCGCTTTATATGGTGTTCCTATAGAAGCATATTCGTTAAATATTGCGCACAAGATTGTTTTAAAATATAGTTCCGCAAAGAAGGATAATAGATATCTATCTTTTATATTTAAGGAAATTTTATCGCTTGATAAGACAATTAATAAGCAAATTAAGAAAATGCATGAAATAGGCTTAATAGATAAATACATTCCGGAGTTTGGAAATATATGCTGTTTATCGGAATATAGCCTATATCATAAATATACAGTGGACGAGCACTCAATTAAAGCTTTGGAATATCTTGATGAACTTTTATATGCTGATGATGCCTCTGAAAATTTTCTTACACGTTTAAAGAATATACTTTGCAGCTTAAGCAAGCATAATTTATTTATTTTGAGGCTATCTTTGATTTTGCACGATATAGGAAAAATTAAAGCCGAAAATCATGAGCTTGTAGGTGCGGAGTTATCAAAGCACATAGCAGACAGATTGGGTATAGGGGATGATTTAAAAGGCAAATTAGTTTTTCTCATAAAACACCATCTGTTAATTAATCAAACTATATCCACAAAAGATATAGATGACCCTAAAACGCTACAGGATTTTATAAATATTGTGGACAGTAAAGATAAACTCAATATGCTTATGCTAATGACCTTTGCAGATATGAATGCAGTTAATGATAATGTGTGGACGACATGGAGAGAAAACCTCATAGAGAGCCTTTACATTAAAACTTTATATGCGTTTGATAACAAAAATTATTATGAATTCTTAGAACTGCATGTCAAGGAAACAAAAAGGAGAATGAGACAGCTATTGGACGAACATAGCATACTCGATATATTGCCCAACAGCATATTCAATGATGAGAACTTTGACACGCTGTATGATTTTATTAAGACAATAGATGGTACGGGCAAAGCAATAAAGGTATATGCAAAAGATCACGGCATATCAAAGCTATTTGCCTATTATAAAAATGAATTCGGATTTTTCAATAAACTCACCGGCATATCGGTATGTAAGGATGTGAATATCATTTCAGGAAAATCCTACACCTTAAAAAACGATATGATTATCAATGTGTTTAATGTTTATTATAAAAAGAAAGAATTATCGCCCAAGATTATAGATAATTTTATTGAAGATGTAGATTCTAAAAAAATATCCTTGGATGAATGTATTAAGCGCAGAAATGAAAAATTCTTGAGTAGAGCACAAAAAGCAAGAATTGCACTTTCCATTGACAAAATTAATTTGACGGTAGATAATGAAGCAAGTGATATATATACATCGATAACTATATATGCACCAGATAGGATGGGACTTTTATACGATATAACGAGTGTATTTTTAGAGTTCAACCTGTTTATAGGGATGTTTATCTTGGACACAAAAGGTGAAATTGCTGTGGATACATTTTATGTAATAGATACAAATTCAAGAAAGATATATTCCAAGAAAAAAATTGATCTTATTAAAAGCAGAATATACGAGGTACTCCGTTGAGACATGAAGAAAGCATAAAAATGACAGACAATATTATACCGATTGGTGAAAAAATAATATTTAACATATTGGATACTAATTTTAAAGGCATATATTCGAGTTATATCGATGATTTAGATAAAACAAGTTTATATGTTCTAATGCCGACAGATGCCAGAGGCATAAAGGGTGTAGCTAAAAAAGGCGATAGGGTTGCGATAAGTTTTATTGATGCGAAAAAAGGGCGTTTGGGGTTTTTTTCAGTTGTAGAAGATATAATTAAAGACAATAAAAAAATCATATACAAAATCAGCAGGCCTGAAAAATTATTTAGGACTGAGCTAAGGGATAATTTTAGGGTAGATACATTTATTGAGGCAATATATAATATTCAAGGAACTTTTCAAAAAAGGTTTAAAAAAACCACTATTTTGAATTTAAGTGCAGGCGGTGCAAAAATATCTGTAGATAATGAACTGCAGATAGGAGATAAAATTAATTTAAGTTTTCACCTCGATGGTTATAAAATGGGATTTCTGGAAGCTGAAATTTGTAGAGAGGCAAAAGCAGAAATTGGGCTATATCATTATGGAGTGAAATTTGTAGATATGCCCAACGACAGCAAAGAAAGAATAATCAAATACTGTATCAAAAAACAGTTGGAAATGATAAGGAAGGGATGAACTATTGTGATAAATTTTAATGGTTTAAAAAAAATAAAGATAGGCGTTATAGGGGATTTAATATTTGACCATTATGTATTCGGTACGGTGGATAGAATATCTCCCGAGGCCCCTGTGCCTGTAGTTAAGGTTACCAAAGAAGCAAGTTTTCTCGGTGGCGCATCAAATGTTGCAAGGAACCTAACAAGTATAGGCGTTGATACTTACCTTTTCGGAATTGTGGGTAACGATTCTTATGGAGAGAATCTGCTGCATATGGTTGAAAAAGCAAATATAAGCACGGATAATATCATAAAAATGAAACATCGTCCGACGACCGTAAAAACCAGAGTAATAGCGCATTCACAGCAAGTTGTTAGATTCGATAGAGAGATTGTCCTAAATTTAGAGAAAAAATATACAAAAATGATATTGAATAGCGTTAGGAATCTTCAATTGGATGCAGTAATAGTGTCAGATTACGGAAAAGGTGTAGTAACGCAAGAACTGATAGACGGGCTGGTTAGAATGAATAAATTTATTAGTGTTGACCCTAAAGTGCGTAACGCCTATTTCTATAAAAATGTTAATATCATTACGCCTAATTTAAAAGAAGCAAAGGAAATCAGCAATATAGAGATAAATTCTTTTACAAATGGTGTTGAAATTGCAGCAAAAAAGATATTAGGAGAAACAAATGCGGATTATATACTTATAACACGCGGCCATGAGGGTATGACACTATTTTCAAAAAAGGGTGATATATATCATCAGAAAGCAAAAACAAAAGAGGTGTACGATGTTACAGGCGCCGGTGATACAGTTATTGCTGTATTGACAGCATGCGTTACCGCAGGATTTGATATAAAACAAGCCGTAAAAATAGCAAATATTGCTGCTGGCATTGTTGTGGGTAAAATGGGTACCGCCACACCCACTTTGGATGAAATGGAGTCTTGTTTATCTTGATAAATACAGCGATACTAATACCTGCAAGATATGCATCAAGCAGGTTTTCAGGCAAACCATTAGCCAAGATATTAGGAAAGCCTATGATCCAATGGGTGTATGAGGGCATAAATAGTTCCCATTTATCTAATTTTAAGGCTGTTTTAACAGATGATGAGAGAATTGCTGATTGCGTAAATGGATTCGGGGGTAGGATATTTGTGGTTAAGGGCGATTTTAGAAGCGGAACAGATAGGATAGCGGCGTTTTGCAAAGATAAACCATTTGACTACATAGTAAATTTGCAAGGTGATGAGCCATTAATAAAAGCAAAAACTATAGATCAACTTATAGATAAAAGCATAAAAAATAAAGACTGTATGGCAACATTAATAAAAAGGTGCGAAAAAAAAGAGATAGATAACCCTAATGTTGTTAAAGTGGTAACAGATAAAAAGGGATATGCACTATATTTCTCGCGTTCGCCTATACCATTTGAGAGGAGTGCTTATAATAATTATTTTAAACATATAGGTATCTATATCTATTCAAAAGCTACATTGATGAGATTATATAATGAAAAATCTACGCAATTGGAAAAAGCCGAGGGGTTGGAGCAGCTTAGGGCTTTGGAAAATGGTATAAAAATTAAAACATATCAAACAAAAGAAACATTTATAGGCGTGGATATTAAAGAAGATATAAAAAAAGTGGAAAATATATTAAAGAATAGGCTATAATGATGTTATGATTCTTAAAGATAAAACCATTATTTTAGGTGTTACCGCCAGTATTGCAGAATATAGAGCGCTAGAGTTAATCAGCGCGCTGAAAAAAGAGGGGTGCAATATACATATTGCTTTGACTAAAGAGGCAGCGCAGTTTATTTCTCCTACAATGTTCAAAGCATTGACAAATAACGACGTATATTGCGATGTATTGGAGGAGCTTGATTTAGGTTCTACTAATATAACGCATATTGCTTTAGCCGATATTGCGGATGTTTTTGTTGTGATGCCGGCAACTGCCAATATTATTGCGAAAATGGCGTCAGGTGTGGCAGATGATGTTGTAAGTCTGCTCTCTGTATCCACTCACTGCCCAAAAATTATAGCGCCGGCCATGAATAGTTATATGTATTCAAACAGTATTGTGCAGAGCAACATTGAAAAGCTGAAAAATGCTGGATATCTGTTTGCAGGACCTATAGAAGGTGATCTTGCGTGTAATGCTAAAGGTATAGGACATATTGCGGATACGCAGGATATTTTAGATATTATAAAATCCGTATTTTTTGAAAAGACATTGACCAATTATAAAATTATTGTAAGCGCAGGGCCTACGCAGGAAGCTATAGATCCCGTAAGGTATATAACTAACCATTCAAGCGGCAAAATGGGTTTTGCTATAGCCAAAATAGCGCATATGATGGGTGCAGATGTTACTTTGGTATCAGGACCTGTGCATATTAAAGAGGCGCCCGGTGTGAAAAGGGTTGATGTTAAATCGGCTTTGGATATGCTTACGAGCCTAAAGAATGAAATAGAGATTTCAAATAAAAAGACAGTTGTCATAATGGCTTCTGCCGTTGGAGATTTTGCGCCTTTGAAATATGTAGATAAGAAAATTAAGAAGATAGACAATAATAATAATAATATAAATTTATTATTAAAGAAAAATCCCGATCTTACAATAGAAATAGGTAATTTCGCAAAATCTATAAATAAGGATGTAAAAATAGTGGGGTTTGCTGCAGAAACTGATGATTTAATAGAAAATGCCACAAAAAAAATCAAGAGTAAATCATTGGAATTTATCGTAGCAAACGATGTATCGAGAAAAGATATCGGTTTTAATTCAAGTGAAAACGAGGTGTCTATAATTTACAAAAACGGTTCTGTAGAGAAGCTGCATAAGATGGAAAAAGATGATGTAGCATATCAAATATTAAAGCGTGTTGAGGGTATAAAGTGGATATAGAAGTATTGGAAATTGACGATTTAGAAAAAATTGAAAAAGCACTAAAGAGGGATAAGAGCCAAGATAAAGATGAAATTGTTAGAAATATTATTAACGATGTCCGCTTAAATGGCGATGAGGCACTGTTTGGTTATACATTAAAGTTTGACAATTTTAATATAGGTGAGGCCAATATGAAGGTCTCAAAAGAGGAGTTTGAGGAAGCGGACAGGTCTATTACTGAAAAAGAAAAAAAGGTTATAAGTTATTCAAAGGAACGCATTGAACATTTTCACAGGGCATCTGTGGATAAATCTTTTTTTACCGAAGAGAATGGGATAATTTTGGGAACAAGGGTAACGCCTGTTAAAAGGGCAGGTTTGTATATTCCGGGTGGTAAGGCTGCATATCCATCGACTGCGCTTATGACAATTATACCTGCAGTTGTGGCGGGCGTTGATGAGATTATCATAACTACGCCTACAGTGGAGGGAAAGGTTAATCCTTATGTTTTGTATACTGCTAAGCTTTGCGGTGTCGATAGTGTATATAAGATAGGCGGGGCTCAGGCTATAGCCGCGATGGCTTATGGCACCCAAAGTATAAAGCGGGTTAATGTTATAGCAGGTCCGGGGAATATTTATGTTGCAACAGCTAAAAAATATGTTTATGGCGATGTAGGCATAGATTCTGTTGCAGGTCCCTCTGAGATTGCCATTGTTGCAGATGAATTTGCTGATGTTAAGTTTCTTGCTCACGATCTATTGAGTCAGGCTGAGCACGATGAGATGGCTATGTGTTATTTTATAGGATTAAACAGAAAGATTGTAGACGAAGTTAAAAAATTATTCTTTGAGCTTGCTTCATCAACACCGCGGGCAAGTATAGCGAAGAAATCAGCCGCAAACGCTGTGTTTATATATACTAAAAACAGAGAATTGGCTGCACTATCCGTTGACGAGATTGCACCTGAGCATTTAGAGCTTCAGATAAGTGATCCATATATGTTTATGAATAAAATAAGAAATGCCGGCGCTATATTTATGGGACATTATACGCCCGAAGCGATAGGCGACTATATAGCAGGTCCGAATCATACATTACCCACATCGCAAACCGCCAAATTTTTATCACCGCTATCGCCTGATGTATTTATGAAAAAAAGCAATATAATGCACTACTCTAAGGATGCCTTTATGGAAAATGCCCAAAAAGCAGCTGATTTTGCTGAAATGGAAGGGCTATTTGCACATAGATCATCCATCGAGGTGAGATTTGATTAGTATAGAAAAACCCACTGTAAGCGACGCTGAACAGATAAAAAAAATAGTAGATTATTTTGCAAAAAAGCAGGATATACTGCCAAGATCGATTGAGGATATAGTAGAACGTATAAGAGAATTTGTTGTAGCAAAAGATAATGGCATAGTTATTGGGACAAGCAGCTTGAGGCTGTATTATCCAGATTTAGGAGAGATTAGGACAATTACAGTTTATGATAAGTATCAGCACAAACATATAGGTAGAATGCTTGTCGATTTTGATATAAATGAAGCAAAAAAACTTAATATTAAACGCCTCTTTGCTCTTACGTTTAGAAAAAAATTCTTTGAAAGTATGGGCTTTAAATTTATAGACAAAAAAGAATTGCCGCTGAAAAAAATATGGGAAGACTGCATTAAGTGCCCATTCTTCCCTGATTGCAAAGAAGAGGCTATGATTATAAATCTGTGATCTTTACCTGCTTTTTATCGCTTTTTTGTATAAGCTGATCTTGAATCATAAAGTAAAATAGCAAGAAGATATGGGAAAAGGG
>CAJXLZ010000025.1 GCA_913056505.1 uncultured Desulfurellaceae bacterium | reverse complement strand
CTATATCTAACACTTCTTAAGCTCCTCTATCTCTTTTTCAAGTTTCATAATCTTTTTATACATATCGCTTAATCTGGGTTTTACTACGCTGGATCTTAACCATTGTGTATGATCAAATACAGGTATCCCACTATAAATACCGGGCTTATTTATATTTCCGCCGACACCCGATTTTGCCGTTATAATAACACCATCTGTAATATTTATATGTCCGGCGATGCCCGTCTGCCCTGCAAGCACCACATTTTTGCCTATTGTAGTTGAACCCGATATGCCTGTTTGTGCTACCACAACTGTGTTCTCGCCAATATGAACATTATGAGCTATTTGAACCAAATTATCTATTTTTGTTCCTTTGCCAATAATGGTGTGATCTAAAACTGCCCTATCAATAGTAACATTAGCCCCTATTTCAACATCGTCCTCTATTATTACATTGCCAACTTGGGGTATCTTTAAATACTTACCATTCTTATCTTTAGCATATCCGAAGCCATCACTGCCTATAACGCTACCTGGGTGTATAATAACATTACTACCCAATTCTGCGTTTTCCCTTATTGTAACATTTGGATAGATCAGGCAATTATCCCCTATAATCACATTCTCTCCGATATATACAAATGGCATCAAAACAGTGTTAGAACCTATTTTGGCGCCATTTTCAATAAACACATAATCAGAGATATAGGCGGTTTCTGAAATGGATGCCGTCTTTGAAATGGATGCTTTTGAACTAATATATGAACCCTTAGGATTCTTGTTATACAATATTCTCATTATCTTAGCAAAACATATATACGCATCATCGCATACAAGAAAGGTTTTATCTCTATATTGTGCAATATCTATATTTTTATCAACTATAATACAGCAAGCCTTCGTAGAATCCAAAAACTTTACATATTTTTTATTGGATATAAATGTGATCTCGTCATTTTGCGCTTTCTCTATTGAAGATATACCGCGTATTTCAATGTTTGGATTGCCGAATACCTCTGCCCCGACTGCTTCTGCTAATTCACCTGCCCTCACACAAACTCCTTATTTCTTGGATTTTGCATACTCCTTATCATATGCAGCTACTACATCCTTTGTTATGTCTTTTGCATTGTTCCAATATATAACGCCTTGGTTAGTTTCAAAAACAGCATCAAGATTCCTCTTTTTTGCTATAATCTTCACAGTCTGCACCAAGCCCTCTATAATATTACTGGTTAAATCCTTCTCTTTTGTCTGAATCTCTGCCACAGCGTCACTTCTATACCTTTCTAGATCTTTCAGTTTTATTTGATATAGCTCCTCTTTGCTCTTTTTGTCTTTAGCATTCAGCTTTCCGGATTTTATTTGTTTGTATATCTCTTTAGCGGCATTTGCCTTTTTATCTATAACAGCTTTCTTCACGTTTGCCATACGCTGTATATAAGACTTAGCATCTAAACCGGCTTTACAAGTCTGAATAGCCTTGCCCAAATTTACAAAAGCAATATTTGAAGCATAAACATTCAGTGAAAATAGTGAAACAATTAATAATCCTGCAAATATTAAAATAGACCTTTTCATAAAACCCTCCTAAAATAAAGCTCCCATCGAAAATTGGAACACTGTCGATTTTTCCCCATCTTTTGGACTTAAATTTTTCGCTATAGATATCCTAATCGGTCCTATAGGAGAAATCCATCTTATTTCAAAACCTGCATCCTTTTTCAAATTACCCAGATCATAACTACCAATCTCGTTATTGCCCACATCAACAAATGTGACGCCATATAACCTCAGATCTTTAATTAACGGAAATATAAGTTCGCTGCTCGTATAAAATTCCCTTGTGCCTCCAATGTAGTTTCCGTCACTATCGCGCGGCGATGCTTTATCCACACTAAATCCCCTTAAATTGTCTATTCCACCCAAGAAAAATCTTCTATTTACAGGAACTTTATGGCCTCCTAAACCGTTAGCGCTACCTATTTCTCCTTTAATATGCCCTATAAAATCCCAAAACAGCTTATGAAAATAGCCTGCATCAACAATAGTCTTTATGTAGTGTTCTGTGCCGCCCAAACCGGTATATCTTGAAGAAAGCGATGCAGTAACCCCGCTCGTCGGGAAAATATTGTTATCCAATGTATTATATTTTATAAAAGGCGTAATAGCACTTTCTGAATGATTCCCGCTCTGTTCTTCTAAGTAGTACCCAGGCGTATCAGTAGTAACATCTATATTGTAAAACGATAATGAATATGTGGATCCAACGGAGAGATCGCCGTCCAAAAACCGCTTTGCAACAGTCAGGCTACCACCCGTAGAACTCTCATCATAGTCATAAGAATCATATTTTTGATGATACAGGTCAACACCAACAGAAATAGGCCTATTATAAACCCAGGGATCAACAAGATTCAGGTTATACAACGCACTTTTAGATGTGATATTGCCTGAAAATTTGCCCTGTATTCCTGTACCGAATAGATTGCGCTCGGCAACACTTCCCGTAAAACCTATCTTGTCATAAGAGCTATATCCAACACCAACACTGAGCATGCCGGTGGGCTTTTCCTTAACTTTAACCTTCATATTTACTTCATCTTTACCTTTAACTTTTGCAGTCGATATCTTTACATTATCAAAAAAATCCAGATTGTTTACTCTTTGTCTTGATCTTGTTATTTTTTTAAGGGAATAGAGATCCCCTTCTTTTAAAAGCAATTCTCTTCTTATGACATTATCATGGGTTTTTGTATTACCGACAATTTCTATTCTGTTTATAAATATTTTCTGACCCTTATCTACATCCAATGTTACATCAGCAGTTAAATTCTTTTTATTAAGATGTATTATCGGGTTAATATCCGCAAAAGCATAACCCCTATCTGCATACATCTGTGTCAAATCATTTATATCTTTCCTTAACTGTACAAAGTTAAACGGTTTATTTATATCTGTATTGATCTTTTCTTTAATTTCTTTCAGCGTTAAAGGCTTGATATGCTTGAAGGCAATCTTTTTCAATATATACCGTTTGCCCTCTTTGATAGAAATATCAATATATGTATAGCCGGTGTCGGGTTCAACAGTAACAATAGGCTGGGAAACTCTCACATTAATATAGCCCTTGGATCTATATAAATCCCTTATTGCTTCCATATCTGAAGAAAGCTCATTGACATTGAGCTTGCCCGAATAAAACCAGGGCAAAAATGTAAAAATATAGGGTGCATTCTTTCTGTGATTTTTCATAACGCCCAATATATCATCTGTATCTATATGCTTATTACCCAATATTCTAATATTTTTTATATATGTTTTTTTGCTCTCTTTTATTTCAAATACCACGTCCACTCTATTATTCTCAACAGGTTTAATCTTATAATCTATACGCGTAAGATAGAGTCCCTTCGAGGCATACAAACCCATCATAGAAAATACACTTTTATCTAACATACTCTTTGTTAGGATACGATACGACTTTACATCGCACACCTTTGCTAAATCTTTATCTTTTACCTCATTATTTCCTTTAAATGTTACAAATCTAACGGAAGGTTTTTCCTTAACCGTAAAAATCAGCTGATATTTCCCATCTTTTTCATCAATAGACGCACTCACACTCTTATAAAATCCCAGTTTATAGATATTAATTATGTCCTGATCTATCAAATTTATATCAAACTCGCTCCCCGGTTTGGTTTTAACCACGCTCATTACTGTGGGCTTATCTGTTCTTAAAACACCAGCTACATTTACAGATGAAATTCTTATATCTGATGCACGAACATAACCGGTAAAAAAAAATATGAACATAAAAATCAACATATTTAGCATAATTTTATTTTTCATAGAATCAGCATTCCTTTATTTAAATTTAATATACGTTTACATTGACATGCCACATCTTTGCTGTGTGTAGCTATAATAAATGATTGATTGTACTTTTCATTAATTCGCTTCATCAGTTCCACTATACCAATAGAACTTTGTTTGTCAAGATTGGCAGTAGGCTCATCGGCTATGATAATATCAGGCGTGTTTATCAATGCTCGGGCAAGAGCTACACGCTGCATCTCTCCACCGGATAATTTATATACCTTTTTTTTAAACATAGATCTTTCAATACCAACATCTGCAAGTAGCTCTTCTGCCCTTTTTTCCGCATTAAAGTTACCTCCTATCATAGCAGGAAGCATAACATTTTCTATAACACTTAATTCATTCATCAAAGAATAAAATTGAAAAACGAATCCTATATTTCTATTCCTCTTATGCGCAAGCCATTCTTCGTCATCATATTGAACATCTTCGCCCATTATGTTGATCTTGCCACTATCGGGTCTGTCCATAAGTCCCAAGATATGTAAAAGGGTGCTTTTGCCGGATCCCGATACACCCATTATGGCTACCATATCAGATCTTTCCACATATATCGATGCTCCATTTAAGACATTGATAATGCTTTCACCGCTCTTAAAAGATTTATGTATGTTTTCAGCTTTAAGTATCATTGGCGCAGAACTTCCACTACATTAATTTTAGACGCCTTATAGGCAGGATATACGCTCGCCAGAACAACAAGCAGCAGCGCAGAAATAGAAACACCTACAATATAGTAAGGATTTAGGTCAACAGGTATATTATTTATATAGTAGACATCGCTGGGCAATTTAACAAACTGAAACTTTTTAATTAAAAATCCCAATATGATACCCACAGCATCGCCTAAAATAATGCCTGTTAAACCTATAATCAGCGACTGTTTTAGAAATATATTGCGTATATTTTTTGAAGTTGCACCGAAGGAAACCAAAATAGCAATATCCTTAATTTTTTCCATAACAAGCATAGTCAATGAACTCATTATATTAAATGCTGCAACCATAATGATAAGCAAAAGAATAATAAACATCGCCATCTTTTCCAATTTTAAAGCCGTAAAAAAATTGCTGTTCAGTCTTATCCAGCTATCTGCATAAAAGCCGTACGGTAATATTTTATCTATATCATTCACAACATCTTCTGCTTTATACGGATCTTTGATATTGATCGCAATAGTATTTATTTTGCCCTTCATGCTGCTTTTAGACCACAACTGCTTTATGGGTATATATATAAAAGAAGCGTCATAATCGTACATACCGGACTTAAACACAGCAGTTACACGTTCTTTAAATGACAACGGCGCAAAGCCAAATGGTGTAGTCTTTCCAAACGGCAGCACGATTCTTACGCTGCTGCCTATTTTAAGACCCAAATTTTTCATTAATTCACTGCCCATAGTAATGCCATTTGCCGGTTTGCCTTTTATATATTTATTAACAGGTATTGTTTTACTAAAATCCACGCCATTAAGTACGGCACCGGCAGATTCTCCTTCAAAATTACTCGAATTTACAATACACTGTGTTGACAAAAGAGCATATTTATACCTCACATTTGAATTCTTATCTATTTTTTCTAAAAACTTCTCGTTCGCATCGAATAAACCTGAAGAACTTCTTATAATAATATTCGGATTTACACCGATAATTTTTTCTTCAAGCTCTTTGTCAAAACCATTCATTATACCCATAACAACTATCAAAGCGGATACACCCAAAACTATACCCAAAATGGAAATCAGCGAGGAAAAAGATATAAACTTCTCTTTACTTTTTGACCTTATATATTTGAGTGCTAAAAAATATTCAAATTTCACTTACTTAATTCAATGGGTTTTACTAATGCTATATGTAGCACTTCTTCCATATTTTTAACAAAATGATATTTTAGTTTCTTTGATTTAGTCTGCTGCATAATTTCCACAGCATCCTTTTTGTTATCGATTGGCACAATAACTTCATATATTCCAGCACGCAGGGCAGCCAGCGTCTTTTCCTTCAAGCCCCCTATGGGAAGCACCCTGCCTGTCAGCGTTATTTCACCTGTCATTGCGATATCGCTTCTGATTGGAATATCTGTCAATGATGATATAATCGCTGTTGCCATTGTGATACCCGCACTTGGACCATCTTTAGGCGTTGCGCCCTCTGGTATGTGTATATGGAAATCATATTTCTGATAAAAATCTTCCTCCAATCCCAGTTCTTTATAATGACTTCTTGCAAACGTCACCGCCGCTTGCGCAGACTCTTTCATGACATCTCCTAACGATCCTGTGAGTATGAGCTTACCGCTGCCTTTAACCTTAGAAACCTCTATAAATAAAATAACACCGCCTACTGCAGTCCAAGCCAATCCGGTTGCAATGCCTACATAATCTTTATTAAGTTTCTCGTTAAGCGTAAACTTTTCAGTACCAAGATACTTGCTAACGGTATTGGCATTGATAGACAAAGATTTTATTTTTTTACCTTCAGCTATCTCTCTTGCTATTTTTCTCAATATACTTGATACCTGTTTTTCTAATCCTCTAACACCCGATTCACGCGTGTAGCTTTCTATTATTTTTCTAACACCGCCCTCTGTCCATCTTATTTCATACTTATTTAAACCGTGTTCATTCACCTGTCTTGGAATTATATATTTTTGAGCTATATTTATTTTTTCATTCACAGTATACCCAGAGAGTTTTATCACCTCCATTCTATCCAGCAAAGGAGATGGGATAGTTTCTGTCGTATTAGCCGTAGTGATAAAAAACACCTTGGAAAGATCAAACTTAACACCTATATAGTGATCTTCAAATTCATAATTTTGCTCAGGATCTAAAACCTCCAACAGGGCACTCGATGGATCTCCGCTAAAGTCCCTGCCTAATTTATCAACTTCATCCAGAACAAAAACCGGATTTCTAACACCCGCTTGTTTCAATCCCTGTATTATTCTACCTGGAAGGGCTCCAACATAGGTTCTTCTATGCCCCCTTATTTCCGCTTCATCTCTCACGCCGCCTAAAGACATTTTAACTAATTTTCTGTTAATTGCCCTTGCAACAGATTTAGCCAAAGATGTTTTACCAACACCCGGAGGTCCAACAAGGCAAAGAATAGGACCTTTCATATTGCTTTTTAACTTTTTTACAGATAGATATTCAAGTATTCTATCTTTAGCATCCGCAATATCATAATGATCCTCATCCAGTATCCTCTTCACAACTCTTATATCTATCTTTTCTTTTGACAACTTGCTCCAAGGCAATGATATCATCCAGTCCAAATATGTCCTTATTACATTAGCTTCAGCAGAATCGGGATACATTTTCGATAAACGCGACAACTGTTTTTCGGACTCTTTTTTTGCTTCAGGTGGCATCTTTGCTTTTTTAATCTTATTCCTTAACTCTTCAATCTCATCGTTTTCTTCTTTCTCACCCAACTCTTTTCTTATGGCCTTTATCTGCTCTTTTAAGAAATATTCTTTTTGGGTTTTCGATATCTCTTCTTTAGCCTCATGCTGTATTTTTACTTGAACGGCAAGCAACTGCAGCTCTTTATTTAGAATATCATTTATTCTATGCAGGCGTTCTTTAACCGATTGTATTTCCAGCAGTTCCTGAACGACTTGAGGTTTTAACTGTATATTGGACACAACAATATCAGCAAATTTATCAGCTTCATCTATATTATTTGCAATTACAATAATATCATTAGGAATATTTTTATTATACGTGGTCAGTTGCTGAAGCTGATCTCTTATTGTTCTTATTAAAGCTTCAGTTTCTAATTTATCTTTTTCAGTTTTTGGCATTTCCTCTTTTAGTATTTCAATTTTTGCTTCAAAATATGGCTCGGTTTTTGTGTATTCTATAATTTTAGCCTTTTTTAAACCTTGCGCCAAAACCTTTACCCTGCCGTCGGGCATCTTCAGCATTCTTAAAATTAAACACACCGTTCCCACATTGTGCATATCCTCGGTCGTCGGTAAATTGTTTTCCGCATCCTTCTGTGTCAGAGATAAAATCATTCTATCTTTGGAAAGTGCTTCGTCTATTGCCTTAATGGAAATATCTCTTCCCACAAACAACGGTACTATCATATATGGAAAAACTGTCATGCCTCTAAGCGGAAGTACAGGCAGTGTATCTGGAATATTTATATCTTCATCTACTTTTATTGATTCTATATAACTCATAAACTAATATACCTCTTTTTCGTTTATTGAACACACCACGTTTACTATCCCTCTATCGTAATGCACCTTTAAAATATCGTTTATATAAAAGGGCAATTTGATTGTTTTTTTAAAAGCACCAAAAAATCTTTCTGCCCTCAAATATCTTGCATGCTTAACATTTGATCTTCTTTTTATGCCGCTTATTACAAGTATATCGCCTAATGTTTTTATTGATAAACTATCTTTATCCAAACCGGGCAACTCCGTTTCTACAAAAATTTTATTATGAAAAACATAAACATCACACGGCGGCTCTTCTATGCTGTCTAATCTGCCGCTTATAGTAAAATTTACAAGCTCTATAATGCTTTTTATAGACACACTATTTTCTCTTGGTTTTTATATTTTTTAAGAGTGCTTTCAGCTTTTTCACATATTCACTCTTTGGAAACTTCCGTTTTAATTCTTTAAAATATTTATCCGCATATTGATATTTTCCCAAATAGTAGTTTACATTAGCCAATAAATAGAGCATTTCGCTATTAAAATCAGCATTTTTGAAATGTTCATTCATATATTCCAATCTATTATCGGCGGCTTTCAAATATCCTAAATCGTCGTAAAACTTCGCCACAAACAGCTCATGCTCATAAATTCTTAATGCACATTCACTCATATAACTATATGCCTTTTCTTTATATGGATTATCAGGGTACTTCTTTATGAGCTTTAAAAATTCTTTTATTGCCATCTTAGCAGGGGTCGAATCAAGTTTATAGCCGTTCATTGATCTGTAGTAAGATAGGGCAATCCTATACTGCGCATATACAGCATCGCTGCTTGTAGGATAGAGTTTTATAAATCTTGAATAATAATCCCTTGCCAGTATATACTCCCCTTTTGCAAAATAAACATCACCTAAAATTAAATTGGCGCGTTTTGCATATATACTACCCGGATGCTGCTCGTTAACCATATTCAATGAATGCTCAGCATCATCATAGTTATGGTATATATATTCCTGCACACCTTCGTTATACCAGACATAGGCTGGCTTTTCTGCTTCTTTCGGTACAATTTTTTTATTTGTAGAGCAGGCTGAAACAGCGAAGATAGACAAACATACGATAACTATTTTTTTTAAATTGTCCCCCGTAAATATTTTATAGCTCAACAGCCTACACCTATAGCGTTTGAATCTTCCCAATCTTCATCATCCCAGGTTTTATCTTTTTCATTTTTTAAAGCTTTATCTTTTTCTGCACCTTCTTCTTTAGGTGCCGTATTATCATCCCTCATTAAGTTACCTCCTTAAACATAATTCTATCTACAACTATTCCTTCTAAAGCATCATTAAGTTTAGATATTATGTCATTTTTCATAAAAGACAACTCCTGAGCCCACACAGAATTAGGCACCCCTATAATCAAAATACCATTCTTAAAACTCAGCACC
>CAJXLZ010000024.1 GCA_913056505.1 uncultured Desulfurellaceae bacterium | reverse complement strand
TCCTTGAAGACAATATTTGCTATATGTTTACAAGGCTTTTAAAAAGAATATTATAATAAAATGAATAAGTCAAGCTAAATATGCATATTAGCAGTTTGAGTGTTAGTTAAATTTTACTACATTGGCAAATGAGCAGGAAAGCCTAAACTAATAAAGTGAATTATTGAAAATATAAATTTTATCCGGTTAGAATTGGTTTGTTTAAAATGGCTGTGCTTCATTATCATCGCAAGCGCGGCAAATTAAATATTTGATATTAGCAAATAGAAAATGCTGACCTATAAATATTCTCTCCTCAATTCTAATTGAAGCATATAAATAATATCGTTGACTTTGAAATACTGTATGGTCGGGGCGAGAGGATTTGAACCTCCGACCCCCAGTACCCGAAACTGGTGCGCTAGCCAAGCTGCGCTACGCCCCGATTGACAAACAAGAAGATAATAATAATTACGGGCGATGTCAAGATTAATATAACTTGTCTATTAGATAGACTCATACTTTTAGCTTTTTATCCAATGAAAATAAACTTATTAATTACTTGCCTTATAATAAAAAAATGTTAGAATTTTCCAAATGTTACCGCTGTTTGTTCAATTTGCAATTTTACTAATAAGTATAGCAGTTTTGGTTAAATCTGCCGATTATTTTACAGACTCTGCTGAAAAAATAGGACTATATCTTGGTGTTCCTTCTTTTATTATAGGTATTACAATCGTTTCTGTTGGAACGAGCTTACCAGAGCTGTTTACAAGTATTGAAGCAGTGATGAACAATAACTCTCAAATAGTTATAGGCGATGTTGTAGGATCAAATATAGCGAATATTTTATTAGTATTGGGATTATCGTTTGTTATATCGAAAAATCTCCAGTTGACATACGATATAACGAAGGTTGATATTCCTATGCTTGCCGCAAGCGCTTTTTTTCTGTTTATCTGCTCTATAAATATGCAGTTTACCTTTCTGGACGGTATTCTATCTATATTAGCGCTATTTATATATATCCTTTATGCGCTATCATCCGACAAAAATGAATTTATTAAACTTAAGGACAAAAAAACATACACAAAAATTAGTATTAAGGTACCTTTGATGCTAATAATCAGCGCTGTTGCAATAGATTTTAGCTCAAAATATGCCGTATTAAGTATAATAAACATATCTAAACTGCTTAATATAGGCACAGAAATTATAGCAGCGAGTGTAGTAGCGATAGGAACAAGCCTGCCTGAATTAAGCGTCAGTATATCTGCTGCAAGAAAGGGTAATATAGAGATATCTGTAGGTAACATTGTAGGCTCGAACATATTCAACACCTTCGGCGTTATGGGAATCGCATCTCTATTCGGCACTCTAACCATAACAAAAGATATGCTGTATATGGGCATACCTGTTATGATATTCGCCACGCTTATGTTCATATTTTCAATACAAAAGAAAACCATCACAAGATGGGAGGGCTGGATGTTTATAGTATTTTATCTACTGTTTTTAGCTAAATTATTCAACTTAGATTAGCTTTCAAATTCCATACTTTTGTAAAAATTAAGACCTTTGAGTTTTTCTTGAAAAAATTTTTTAGCCTTTAGTACTTCTTGTTTGCCATATCTATACATTCTGTTATTATATTCCAACGGTTTCAAGATATATGCATTTTTAGAACTAAGCATATTTTTATAGCCATTCTTATCAAAACGTAAAAATCCAATCTCAATAGAATGTATATTTTTAATCTGTTTTATGCTGTTTATAATCTCATTATAATCGTCTAAATAATCGATGATAACAGGATCGATCCTTATACCTATTTTAAATCCTTTTTTATCCAGCAATTCTATGGCGCTTGAGCGTTTTTCATACGCAGGCGTCATAAATTCAAATTTTTTAATAACGCTATTTGGGGAGAGAGAAAATGCTAATATAATATTATTTGAGGGTTTTATATTCAAAAAATCCTTTATGTGGTTTGATTTTGTTCTGAATTCAAGATAAACATCATCATTTAAATTTTGAAAAAACTTTATCAATTCTATATTAAAATTTGAGTATGGCATTAATGCAAGCGAATCCGAAAATGTTCCTGCAAAAAAATAGAGTGGCCTTCTTTTATCTGTTTCTATTACTTTAGCTATTTCATTGAGATAGTCCTCATAATTTAAAAAAATAACAGGATTAAAACTCTTAAAATAGCCCTTCAAAAAACAGTAGCTACAGTCATAAATGCAATTATATGCATTGAGTATAGAATATCCTCCTTTACCGTCCGGCGTGTAATCATCGGGCGTTTTCCTTAAAAATTCACCCTTTTTGTTTGCGAAAATAATGGCGTTTTTATCTTTTAAATTGTGAAAGTAGGAAACATAATCATCGACCTTAAACGTTTGCAATCCATCAAGCGGTATTCTTATCCTGCTTTTGTCAACACTCTTTTCTATAATTATTACTGGTGATAAAAATTTATTGATATGCGGCTTTGAGTTGTTAATCTTTATCTTTCTGTAAATTTTCTGTCTATTTGAAAAGCTTAGTCGTTTTTTTATAAATAACTTCTTAACACCTTTAAGCGTATTAACTGCCCAGATGCCAGTATATTTGAATATTTCAAATTTAAGTTCGTCGCTATCTATTTTTATTAGGCTATCTATAAACTGTTTTATACGACTCGAATCAAAATTAAGACTACTCTTTTTTATCTTTTCAATCTGCGACTTCTGATTATTGTCACTTATGAGCTTTATAATAATGCCAAGTGCATCCGTTTCCTTTACAGCCCTGGCAAAAAAATAACCCTCATTATCTACGATATCGCCAAAATGGCTCACAAAACCACCGTCCAAATTTATTCCTTCTAACACACTTACCAATTTTGCCGTCTTAAAAAATGCAATGTTCTTCATATTGATAGGGTTAAATATCAGTTTTGAGTATTTATCAATCAAAGACACCTTGTTAACAGCGACAAGATCTCCGATTTTGAAATTGGAAACGCTACCCGCCAAACCAAACAGTAGTGCTATTTTAATGTTTGCATTTCTGCCTATGGTGTATGCAATGTTTGCCGCAAGTGAGAGTCCGTTATTTGAACCTATAGTAAATAGTATATTACCGCTTTTATAAAACCTGCCCTCTTTTTTTGCAGAATATAGTTTTAATAGTGGTTCAATCTCTTTTTTGTGGCGTGCAGCTATCAGAATCATTAAAAAAAGTGTAAATGGTTTTATTTGCGTAGATATCAACTATCTTTAATTGATATAGCTTACTATCTTTAATTGTTAAATAAACACTATCTATATTGCTTTGATACTTTGGCGTTAATATAAATATTCCATCTTTTTTATTCACATTAAATAGATCATCAATATTCCTTTTGCCTATAAACAGTTGATAAAGTATCTTATTGAATCCGCTAAGTTTATAGATCTGCTTTTTATTTTTAGTATAATCTATAACACTAAAATCATCGATTTTTATTTTTTCGTCAGCATAGTTGAAGATCATCTGTTTTTGATATTTTATTGATAGAACACCATTTTTTACAATCTTCTGCCCGCTCATTGCATTTAACGACTCCTGCTTAAAACAGGTTACGGTATCTTTATCTTTTTTTAATGTTACGCCGAAATCTTTAATATTGTAAGCGCTAACACTATTTGCAGCAAGAACCAATAATATCGCTAATATTACTAATACCTTCTCTTTTAGCATATTCTTCCATCCCTTTTATTATTTCTATGGTAATATTCGGTTGAACAAAATTTGCAGTTCCAACCTCCACTAACATTGCCCCTGCTATCATATATTGCAGTGCTATATCCGCACTATATATACCCCCAACGCCAATCACAGGTATCTTAACTGCGTGATATACCTCATAGACCATTTTTACGCCAACGGGGTATATAGCAGGTCCGCTTAAACCGCCTATTTTATTAAATAAAACAGGTTTTTTTGATTTTACATCTATAACCATACCCGCTATAGTATTTATCAAGCTTACGGCGTCTGCACCTGCAGATTCAGCAGCCTTAGCAATAGATACAATATCTGAAACGTTGGGCGTCAGTTTAATAATAATAGGTTTATCGCTTACTTTTTTTATAGCGGATGTTAGCTTAAAAACCATATTAGGATCTTTGCCGAACAGCATACCCCCAACCCTCACATTAGGGCACGACACATTAACCTCTATCGCGCTTATACGCTCGGCATTATTTAATTTTTCTGCTAATTCTAAAAATTCATCAATCTGCGTGCCATAGATATTTGCAATGATGTGTGTATTAAATTTTGCTATTTTCGGTAATTTTTCCTTTAAAAATCTGTCGACACCTATGTTTTGTAGTCCTATAGCGTTGAGCATACCGCATGGCGTTTCAACTATTCTTGGCGGATTATTTCCGCTTCTTTCTTTTATGCTTAAGCCTTTAACAACAAAACCGCCCAGTTTATTCAGATCAAGATGCTTCTCGTATTCAACTCCATATCCAAATGTTCCAGAAGCCGTTAGAACAGGATTTTTAAAGATAAGGTTTGCAACTTTGCATGTCAGATTTACATTTTTTCCCATAATATATCCTTATAATCAAAAACAGGCCCATCACTGCACACTAAACTCATTCCATTCTTAGTTTCAACAGCGCACCCCAAGCACACACCCATACCACAAGCCATACGGGATTCTAATGACACTTCCATATTGCATTTTTTTTCATGGCAAAGCAGTGCAAGTTTTTTCAGCATAATGGTAGGACCGCATGCATATATAAGGCTATTTTCTTCAATTTTATCTATAGCCATATCAACAACATTGCCCTTATATCCAAAACTGCCATCTATGGTAGCTATATTGCCGTAATCTACGCATATTTCATCCTTTGAATTAAAACCGAAGTAAGTTTCACAATTCATTTTACGCTCATCTATCTTCTTTTTTAAGAAGCACAGAGGCGCAATACCAATTCCACCACCTATTAAGATTAATTTTTTGTCACTCTTTATTTTAAAACCATTACCCAATGGTCCTAAGATATCAATGGAATCCCCTGGTTTTTTTAAAGATAGCATAGATGTTCCTTCGCCTACCTTGCGATACAGCAGATCTATTGTATTTGATAGATTGTATATACTAAATGGCCTTCTTAATAAGGGATAATTATAGTTATTAACCCTCACCATAACAAATTGTCCAGGGTAAGCATCAAAAACCTCAGGATTATCAATTTTTATTAGATATGTATCTTTGGAAACCTGCTTATTACTAACGATTTGTAACTGCATAGATCAACTGATCTCCTCGATTTCAAATCTCCTCTTTCCTGCAGGCACATTTACCTCAACCTCATCGCCCTCCTCTTTTCCCAAAAGGGCCTTTGCAATAGGGCTGTTAATTGATATTTTGCCAGCATTCGGATCAGACTCATCTTCGCCTAAAATTGTATATCTTACGTTCTCTTCAGTATCCAAATCATACAACAAGACACTACATCCAAATCCAACCCTATCCTTTGACACACTTTTAGGGTCTACAACCTGGGCATTATTTATCTTTTTTGAAAGCTCGGAAATCCTATTTTCTATTATTGCATGTTTTTCCCTTGCTGCATGATATTCAGCATTTTCGCTTAAGTCACCTTTGGCGCGAGCCTCTTCTATTTCTTTAATAATTTTTGGCCTCTCAACCTTCTGCAATCTATTTAATTCTTCTCTAAGTTTATCAAAACTCTCAGGTGTCATAAGAACTTTTTCAGCCATCATATTCTCCTTTTGTATAATATTCTTGAATTGGTTTAATATCGACAATATTTCCTGTTTTCTTTGCATAGATAGCTTCTATGGCAGCCATAGCGCCCGATACTGTTGTGCAATAAGGGATGTTCATCATCAGTGTTGTTCTTCTTATAAAAAAGGAATCTTTATGAGACACCTTCCCAGATGGGGTATTTATAACAAAATGTATATTACCGTTTTTTATTTTATCTAAAATATTGGGTCTGCCTTCGCTTATCTTTTTAACATACTCTACATTCAATTTGAAATCCTTTAATACATCATATGTACCTTTAGTACAATACACCTTAAATCCCAAATCCAATAGATGGGAAGCTATATTAAATGCATGTGGTTTATCGTGATCTGTCAGCGATAAAAACACATTGCCCTCCACAGGAAGCTCTAATCCCGCTGCGAGCATTGCTTTATAATAGGCCTTGGCAAAGCTATCTGCTATACCCATCACCTCCCCTGTCGATCTCATCTCAGGTCCAAGAATAATATCAACATTAGGGAACTTAACAAATGGAAAAACAGATTCTTTAACAGAATAGTGATCGGGAATAACCTCTTTTACGCCTAATTCCTTTAATGTATGTCCCATTATGACTTGGGTAGCAACCTTAGCCCATGGCACACCTGTCGCCTTGCTCACAAACGGCACGGTTCTAGAGGCTCTCGGATTAACCTCCAATATATAGATATCGTCATTTTTTACAGCGAATTGTATATTAATAAATCCAACAATATTTAATTCCCGTGCTAATAGTCTTGTTTGCCTCTTAATTTCCTTGACTATATTTTCTTTTAACGTTCTTGTAGGAATAGAGCACGCAGAATCTCCAGAGTGTATACCGGCAGCCTCTATATGCTCCATAACTGCGCAAACAACTGTATCTTCTCCATCACTCACCGCATCTACATCAACTTCTATCGCATCCTCTAAAAATTTATCAACAAGTATTGGATGTTTACCCGATACATGGACAGCTTCATTTACATACTGCTTTAATCTATCTTCGTTGTATATAATCATCATGGCTCTTCCACCCAAAACATAAGACGGCCTGACCAGCACAGGATAACCTATCAAAGATGCTGTTTTTATAACCTCATCTCGAGATTTAGCTATACCGCTGTTTGGTTGCCGCAGGTGTAGTTTATTTATAAGAGCTCTGAACAGTTCTCTGTCTTCAGCTATATCTATACTTTTAGGGTCGGTTCCTAAAATCCTTACGCCTGAGTTTTTCAAAGGAATAGAGAGTTTTAGTGGTGTTTGTCCACCGAATTGAACAATAACGCCATAAGGCTTCTCATTCTCAATTATATTCATCACATTTTCATATGTTAGTGGTTCGAAATATAATCTATCCGATATATCATAATCCGTAGATACTGTCTCCGGGTTGCAGTTTACCATAATTGAATCATATTCCTGTTGTTTTAATTCCAAAGAGCCGTGTACGCATGTATAATCAAATTCTATACCCTGCCCTATTCTATTCGGACCGCTGCCCAATATTACAACCTTTTTCCTATCTGTAGATATAGATTCATTTTCCTGTTCGTATGTTGAATAAAAGTAAGGCGTGTAAGCCTGGAACTCAGCAGAACAGGTATCAACCATCTTATAAACACTCTTAACATTCAGATTCTTTCTCAAACTTCTGACATCTTTCTCAGACATATTGCATAGATGTGCAAGTCTACTATCGGAAAATCCGTAGCCCTTTAGAATATTTATGTTATCGTTTGTTATACCCGATCTTTTTATTTCATTCTCTTTATCCACTATCTCTTTAACATTATACAAAAACCAAGGATCTATATATGTAAGTAGATTTACATCATCTACACTATAACCCCTTCTAAAAGCCTCCGCTATATAGAGAAATCTCTTACTATTTGGATGTATTAACTTATCTTTTAGAGTCTCATCATCCACGTCAATTTCTTTCAGACCATCCAGATCTAATTCTAAAGAATTTATGGCTTTTTGAAAAGATTCTTTAAAGGTTCTACCTATGGCCATAACTTCGCCTACGCTTTTCATCTGTGTACCCAGTTCATCCTTAGTATTGAATTTTTCAAATGTAAAACGAGGTATTTTTGTTACAACATAGTCTAAAACAGGCTCAAAACTGGCTGGGGTTTTTTTTGTAATATCATTTGGTATTTCATCAAGCGTGTACCCGACACTTAAAAGAGCTGCAAATTTTGCTATTGGGAAACCCGTTGCCTTAGAAGCCAATGCGCTTGAACGCGATACCCTTGGATTCATTTCTATAACAACAAACTCACCATTTTTCGGGTTTACCGCAAACTGAATATTGGATCCGCCCGTTTCAACCCCTATCTCTCTAATAATATCTATAGCAGCATCCCTTAAGACTTGGTATTCTTTATCCGATAGCGTTTGAGCAGGGGCTACAGTTATAGAATCTCCGGTATGAACACCCATTGGGTCAAAATTTTCTATAGAGCAGATGATAAATACGTTATCGTTCTTATCCCTCATTACCTCAAGTTCATACTCTTTCCAGCCTATTACGGACTGCTCTATTAAAATCTCTCCTACGGGACTCTGCTCCAAACCCCACTTCACAACCTTCTCAAATTCTTCTTTATTGTAAGCTATACCAGCCCCAGTACCGCCCAATGTAAAAGACGGCCTTATAATAACTGGAAATCCAATAGCTTTAATCACTTCTTTCGCTTCAGTAATAGAATGCGCAACACCCGATGCCGGAACCTTAAGAGACAATCTGTTCATAGCCTCTTTAAATAGTTGCCTGTCTTCCGCCTTCTTTATTGTCTCTACATCTGCACCTATCATCTCAACACCGAATTTATCCAGCACGCCGGCTTTTGATACAGCAACAGCGGCGTTAAGTGCTGTCTGGCCCCCTAATGTAGGCAAAATCGCATCAGGTCTTTCCTTTTTAATAATTTCTGCTATAAATTCGGGTGTTATAGGCTCAATATATGTTTTATCAGCAACTGCAGGATCGGTCATAATTGTTGCAGGATTGGAGTTTATAAGCACAACTTCAAACCCTTCATTTTTTAGTGCCATACAGGCTTGTGTACCTGAATAGTCAAACTCGCATGCCTGACCTATAACTATCGGGCCCGAACCTATAATCATAATCTTCTTTAAATCTTTTCTTTTCGGCATAAAATAACCTTACCCCTTTTAAAAAACTCTTCAAGAGATACACTAATTTCATTGTGATTTCAAGATAATTATAGCTCATCTTATACTTAATTTTAATAACTCAACAGCCTTTGATAATGCCCTCTTTTCACCAAGCCAAAAAGAAATAAAATTGCTATTTTCTTGTCATTCCCACATTTTTTCTTGTCGCCCAACGATTTTTCTTGTCTACTCACTATTCTTATTGTCATTCCCGTGAAAGCTCAGAATCCAGAGTTTAGATTCCAGATTCCGTGTCAAGTAATGTCACCCCCGTGCTTGACACGGGGACGGAATGACAGAAAGAACAGGGAAAAGAACATGATTTCTATTTTCTTGTCATTCCCGCGAAGGCGGGAATCCACACTCCAGACTTTGGATTCCGTATCGAGTGCGGAATGACAAAGGAAACAATGCCGCCATGCATTTTTTCTTATCATTCCTTTAATTTCCTCTATTATTCCCTTAATTTTTCTTGTCATTCCCGTGAAAACGGGAATCCAGACTTAATCGCAAGTAAAAAGACCGTTTTACTCTACCAACCTTTTATAAAAATCATACCAATTAGGGTTATTCTTT